>DTPJ01000609.1 GCA_011334435.1 Candidatus Poribacteria bacterium
AATACTGCACTTTAAAAGAAGAAATACTGCACTTTAAAAGAAGAAATACTGCACTTTAAAAGAAGAAATACTGCACTTTAAAAGAAGAAATACTGCACTTTAAAAGAAGAAATACTGCACTTTGAAATAAAAAAAATGTGTTTTAGCCCTTTATTTTCAATCATTTGCGAAAGACGTAATTTAAAACAACGTTTTAAATTTAAAACAACAACAACATACTGTTATAGTACCTAAGTACCTATAATAACTAAGGGCACAGAAATATGAAAATTTATTTGTTGTTGTTTTTTTTATTTTTAAGCTTATAGGGAAAAGGGAAAGAAAACATAAAATTCCAAGTGAGTTGGAGGAGACATAAGATGACACAAAAAAAATCATTACCAGATTCAACTGATGACAAAGAGGAAAAACTACCTATACCAACGTTCATAAAATCAGAAGTCAATTTTGTAAGACTTCCATTCTTTGCTCTATCAAGGAAAGATTCTTCAAATAGAACAGAAACAGAGTACAGAGAATCCACCGAAAGAGATGGGAAGAGGATAGAAATCCTTTGGACGGTTACCGCAAACGCTAAATTTGGCTATCCAACCCCATTTGATAAAAAGGTGCACAAAGCAATTGAATCAATTATAAGTAGAAAAGGACTCCCTATAAAAAATCCCATTGATTTCTCAATATACGAAATCTGCAAGCTCCTAAATATAGATGCTGATTCTGGAAGAAATTATGAGATGGTCAAAAACGCCTTAATTAGGACCTCGTTTGCAGGTATACAGTCTAAAGGAACTTTCTATTCCAAAAATGATAAAAGATGGATTGAGGATGCATTTCATCTCTATGACAGGATTGTGTTTATTGGAGAAACACTCCCGGATGGAAGTATTGCTGAAAGCAATTATCTCTTCTTGAGCGATTGGTATCTCAAGAGCCTTAATTCCTTCTACATAAAGCCGCTTGACTATGGCTTCTTTTTAAGCTTAAAAAGCAACATAGCCGGTAGATTATATGAATTCCTCAGTTTACAATTCTACGGAACGGGTGGTAAACCATACTCCATTGATTACCACAAACTATGTCAGGTCTTGCCCATAGTTGAACAAAAATATTTATCAAAAGCTATCCAGAATTTAGAATCTGCCCATGAAGAACTCATCAAAAAGAATTTTATCTCAAAAGCAGAATGGTGTGAGAAACCCAATTGGACAATAGTCTATTATCCAGGGAAAAAAGCCAAGGAGGAGCTAAAAAGTGCTGAAACCGAAAATCAGCTAAAGGTTGAACTGTCAATATCTGACGGAAAACAAGCCATAGATAGTGAGATAGAGTTATCCCAAGATAAGTCTGAAATAATTGAGAACCTTATTCAGAAGGGGATAGCGAAAACTACTGCTATTAGATTAGCTAATAACTACTCAGACGATCGGCTTAGAAGACAGATAAACATATTTGATTGGTTAGTAAGGAATAAAAGCCCTTTGGTTGAAAAGAATCCAGCGGGTTTCTTAAGAAAATCAATAGAGGAGGATTACCAACCACCCAAAGAGTATTTGGATCAGCGAGATAAAGAAGCTAAGGAGCAGAAAGGGAAAGATCGCCAAGAACGTTGGTTAAAACGTAGGGAAAAACTAATAAGACAGGAAGTTGCTAACTGGGATCAGGTTTCTTTGGAGGAAAGAATAAAAGGGAGATTAAATTTTTGGATAATAAGTGAGACGATGAATAATAGGACACCGACATCGGAGCAAATAGAGATAAAGAAAAAGGAATTGATAGACTGCTTACCAAAGACTGATGATGAGAAATTTGAATATCTGTCTCAAAAATATCTAGAATTACCCCCTGATGATTTTGAGTAGGAATAGCAAAGAAAATTCTTGGAGTTTTTGTTGCATTATTTACAAAAATTTAATAAAAAGTAGTTGACATCTAAATTAATTTATTGTATAGTAGAGATTGGGATTATTTTTTATAGGCAAGATGGTATGTTCCTCTGATTTGTTTGAGGAAAATAAAATATTTTGAATGGGACTAAGAGGGAGCAGGACTTTTTAGCATAGTGTGATATTTTGTGCTAGAAAGTTTTTGTTTTTGCAACTTGTAATACACATTATATATATCTTATATAAGCTCTCCTTAACCACAAAGCTATCCGAAGGGAAAAAATTATGTATCATCTTTGTGGCTCAAAATACCTGCATCATTTATCACGTCTTTTTACAGTTCAATCAACGGATTTCTTTAATTTCATAAGAAACTTGTTTTCAAATTGTGATCACCCTATTGATGAGGATTATACTTTATGTCTGCTCCTGTCACAAAAAAGATCTATCGGATACACGAATTAGCTAAGGAACTTGATAGGCGTCCTCTAACCATCAAAAGATGGGAATCGGCAGGGTTAATACCCAAAGCTAGAAGAGATACTCGGGGGTGGCGTTATTATACCGAAGACGATATTAGAAACTTAGTGAAAATGGTCAAGGAAAATAACTATTTTTCTAAATTTGCCCAATATTAAGTGTAGCTGATCTCTGATTCAAGTAAGGGCAACATTAGATTTGTCTTTTTACCTCTGAGGATATGAAACAGTATGCAAGAAGCAAACAAAACTGATAAACAATCTACTTCAAAAAGCATCAGCAGAATGTCGTTTCAGGACATTATGCAAATTATGCTTGTTCGTAAATGGGTCATTCTTTTGGTTTTTCTATCAGCTTTTGGATCCACGATTTACTATATTAAAACCACCCCATATATATATGAGTCCAAAGTTCTTCTAATGCGTGAGACTTCAACAGAGAAATTACCAGCTAATATCATAGGTATTGACGTTGAGCCAGAAAAGCTTGATAAGGGACAGGAGATGCTCTTGAAAAGCATTCCCTTGTTACAAGAAGTTCAAAGAAAGCTTTCCGATCGAAATATTAGTGTTGATATAAAACAACTTTCCGAGTGGTTGTCTTTATCTACTCCCAAGGACAGCACAAACGTCGTTCAATTGATTGCAAAAGCAAATACACCAGAACAAGCACAAGCAATAGCGAATATCTCTGCGGAAACATATATAACTAAGTTGTCAGAGATGAAGAGATCAGAATTGAGCCAGGGATTAGAATTCCTAAAACAACAAATGGAACAGATTGAAGCAAAAAATAGGGAGACTGAAAGGGCATTAAGCAATTTCAGAGACAGAGAAGGCATTATCGCAGTGACGCCAGAAGCAGAATCAGGTGGATTACTAGGGAAGTTAGGGGCTATGCAAAGCGATCTTCTACAAGCGGAAAATGACGTTGAGCTTACCAAGACACAATTGCAAGCTATTGAAAAGCTCATTGAGGAAAAAAAGAAACTTGCTCAAACATCATCCGCCAGCGGGATTTCCGCCCAAATGGATAAGCTTCGTGAGACGATAATAAACCTTCAGATTGAATTAAGCAACAAGTTAGAAACTCAAACGGATAAACATCCAGACGTTATAGCCATTAAGAAAAAAATAGAAGCAGCACAAGCACAATTGGATTCAGAATTTAACAAAATGCTTACTGGGACTTCCGCAACAAGCATTGATCCGATAACCGAATTACAGGATTTGATGAAACAATATGTTACGTTGACTGTTCAGTTGAATAGCATGGAAAAAAGAGCGGCGCTGATGAAGGACAGACTAAACCAATTCAGGTCAGAACACCCAGAGATCGCATCAAAACAAGTAGAGTTGATGCAATTAGAACGGCAATCAAGGATTTACGAGCAGGCTTATTCAACGTTGACAAGCAAATACGAGGATATGCGATTGATGGAGCAGATGAAAGTTGCTGGTCTTAAAGTGATTGACCCTGCGCCACTTCCAGATTCCCCTATATCTCCTAACATAAGATTGTCTTTAGCTATGGGGGCGCTTTTGGGGCTATTGTTAGGGGTAATGCTTGCCTTTTTCCTGTATTACATAGACGACACCATAAACACAGAAGAGGACGCTCAACGTTATTTGAACTTTCCTGTTTTAGGGACAATACCTAAGATAACCCCATATCAAGTTCCAGAAACTGCAATTAACTGGCGAAGCAGTAATGGGGCAGTCCGTAATAGAGATACCTCAAAAAATGACGGGAATTTAAGTAAAAAATCCAGAATAGAAATGCAAAATCTTTTAGGGCATTGCATATTATATGCACCCAAAGACTCCCATAAATCCAACGCAAAGGAAAGCTATCGTAATCTGGCGGTAAACATACAATTTTCTTTGATAGATGAGCCGATCAAGTCTTTGTTAGTAACAAGTTCTGCTCCGGGTGAAGGTAAGACTACCACAGCTTGTAATTTGGCAATAACTATGGCAAGACCTGATATGAAGGTTCTTCTAATTGACGCTGATATTCGCAGACCAAGATTGCATCGGATATTGAGGCAAAATCGCCTACCAGGGCTGACGGATATACTCGTATCAGGTGTTGAAGACAACGGACATCTTTTATCTGATTGTATTCATACAACGACCGTTAATAACCTTTATCTGCTTCCATGCGGTTCGCATATATCAAATATGGAATCTCTGCTTGCGTCGCAGAAAATGGCACAATTAATTGATACTATGAGACAACAATATGATATGATTATATTGGATTCTGCTCCAATCCTGTCTGTTGCAGATTCAGTAGCTATTAGCAACAAAGTGGACGGCGTTTTATTGGTCTTATTCTCTGGCAAGACAGATAGCAGGACCGCTAACAGAAGTATAGATGTGCTAAAAAGGGTAAATGCCAACATAATCGGAACAGTTGTGACAGATGTGAACTATGCAAAGCATTACGGCTACTATCGCTATTACCGCTATTACTATCACTATTACCATCATTACGGAGCAGAAAGCGAAAAAGATGAAGGGTAGCAATACTCTAATGGGAAGGGGTTATTTTTGATGGCAAAATATCTTGTAACAGGGGGAGCGGGGTTTATCGGATCGCATATCGTTGAAGAACTGCTCAATAGAGGGGAATTTATCAGAGTTCTTGACAATTTCTCTACAGGCAGACGACAGAATATCCTACCATGCTTAATTATAAGGCTCAAATAACATAAGAAATCATGAGAAGCTTTATTTCGGAAAATCATAGTTTAATACAATTTAACTGGTTATTTATTATAATAACGGTTCTTTTGAGTGTGTATCTGGTTCCAATAGTGTTAGGATTCATACCCACTAACTCAATACCAAAGGTATTGGGTTTGCTGGTGGTGATAGCCATTTTGACGATCATATTAGTCAGTCAGCCAAAGATCGCTGGACCAATTATTGTTATATCAGTATTCTTCTCACCGGACATTGTTGTTGCTCAGATACCCGGTCGTGATGTCAATCTTAGGATAGAAGATGCTATCATTGTTTCTGCTTTGCTTGGATCATTCATTCGGCACATTATCAACAAAGAACAAATATTTGAACGCACTCCGTTAGATATACCGATACTAATCTATTGTGCAGCTGGATTTATATCTACATTGTTAGGAGTGATCTCAGGTAGAGTAACGTTATTAACAGGAGTCTTTTTCTTTGGTAAGCGTGTTGAGTATTTCATTTTGTTTTATCTACTATACCGATGTTTAGAAGGAGAGAAAGAATTAAAGTTCACCCTATATCTTGCCTTTATTTGTGCTATCGGAGTATCTGTCTATGGTATATATATGCGAATGACAGGTGGTCAGGAACAATGGCGAGCATACAGTCCTCTTGGTGGTGATACACGAGTTACGGAATATGCTGAAATGTTGGTGCTTATAGTGCCAGTGATGATAGCAATCGCTTTTGAAAAACGTTCATTCAAATATATATTGCCTTTACCCGTTGTGTTATTCTTTATGATTTTCTTTCTTGCGGATACACTTAGAAGAGTTGCAATGGTTGGAATTGCGGTAGCGATCTTGTTTCTCGCTATATATAAATACTTGGCTTTATTACCGTTAATGGCGATCTTTGCTATTTATTTCAGAATAAAGTTACCAGAAAACATAGTTGAACGTATAAATTTCCTTTGGCTTGAGGTTTCTCAATTCGTCTCTACTGGTACTTTTGTTCAGGGCGGGTCACTTGCTGAGAGGGTAACTGGAGTAAAGGAAGCTGTAGCAAATTGGGTATATCATCCTTTCATTGGACGAGGTTTAGGTAGTTACCTTCTAAGTAGTAATGTTGCGCATGATCAGTATGCACTGATGGTCACTGAAACCGGGATTTTAGGTTTAGGGGCATTCTTTTGGTTACTCTTTTCTATCGTAAAACTATGTTGGAATGGTACAAAAAACAGAGATAATAGCCTTTATCGTGGCTTAAGCATCGGCTTCCTTGCAGGGATTTTAGGCTGGTTAATCATGAATCTTGGGGCTATATCCTTCACATCCATAAGGACGATGAACTGCTTTATAATCGTAACGGCGATATTTGTAGCTTTTTCAAGAGTTATAAATAAAGAGCATTTCGTATCTTTCGGTGAAAATAATGAATAGTAAAGAGATAATTTCAAATGTTGTTCAAAAGGTTCTTTGGTGACAAATATGAAAAGTTCATTATAAAAGGCAATAAAAATGCGGATTTAGCATTTTGAACCTGTTGGTAAATTGATAAAACTTGTATGTAGGAAATATATGGGCTTACTTGAATTTATTGCCAAAGAACCGTTCAAAATAGGGAGTAAAATATTATGATAGTTAAGAGAGCAGCTGGTATTTTTTTAATGAATCCATATCTCTTTTTGGAGAAATCCCTTGATAGACTTAGAAATTTTATTCCATTACCAAAAGGTCCTATTAAGAAGTCTATAAACGGTGTGTTTTTTGAGTTTGACTTTAGCCTTGGACCTGCTATAGCCAGAATGTATAGAAATGACTATGAACATCAGATTGTCAGATTGATCAAGAAATACCTGAAAAAAGGAGATACTTTTATAGATGTTGGGGCAAATATCGGTTTCATCTCTGCTGTTGCAGCAGGATGTGTTGGGCAAACGGGACAAATTCACAGTTTCGAACCTGTTCCTAGCTATTTTTCAAGGTTAAAACAAATGGCTGATATGAATAAAGGGTTTAATATAATAGTAAATTCGTATGCCTTAGGTGAACATGAAGGATCATCAAATATAGATGTCAGAGGAAACGCAAATATTGGCTGGAATACTATGGTCCAAGGATTTATGAGCAATAAAGAATATAGCTTGGAAGTAAAAGTTATAAGGTTAGATGATTATATTATCAATAATAAGTTAAGTAAAATTAAAATGATAAAAATTGATGTAGAAGGTTATGAGTTTTTTGTATTAAAAGGATTGAACAAACTTTTTGACAGCACAAGTTATCGCCCTTTAATTCTATGTGAGATTGCACCTAAAGCATATCAAATATTAGGTTTAGAAATTAAAGATCTTTTCTTATATATGGAAGGATATTCTTACCAACCCTTTTCAGTTATAAATACAAATCGCAGGATTAGCTACAAGGAATTACAGGAAACAACAGATATTATTTTCAAACCCGTATAAGTTTCATTTAAACAGGATTTCATATTGAGTGCATCTTTTGGGACTAATGTATTAAAGCTATTATCAAGCAAAATCGCTTCGCAGGCGATAAGCTTTATAACTGCTCCTATAATTGCAAGGATATTTTTGCCAGAGCATTTTGGCACTGTCCAGTTATTTTCGTCAATAAGTGGAGTTATCGTTGTCATATCTTGTTTACGATACGAATTGTCAATACCGTTAGGCAGAGACAAAAACGAGGTTATAGCTAGTTTCGTAATAAGCATTATATCTGCTTTGGCGATCGCTTTGTTATCGTTTGTTGCAGTGCTGATACTAAAAGCGAAGGTTGCTGTATGGTTAAAGTCACCTGAATTAGAGGCGTTTTTATGGTTTCTGCCATTGACAGTATTGTTAGGCGGTATTGGTAATGCGATAAGATATTATGCCTCACGTTCGGGCAAATTCGGGGCTATGGCTTGGGCAGATTTTGGTTCTATTGCGGGAAATATGCTTTTAACAATATTATTTGGCTTGATTTTCGGCGCTTCTGCAATGTTTCTATTTATTGGGCAAATTACAGGTATGGTATTGAGTATCCTGATACTTTTTATTTTCCTATCACGAGAGTTTTTATCTGAAGCCAAAACCGTAAATTTATCTCTCAGAGATATATGGGAAGTCGCTAAGTATCACAAAAAATTCCCAATATATAGCACATGGTCAGGATTATTTAACTCAACTTCAATGCAATTACCGCCAATTATATTGGGCGCATATTTTTCTACAACTGTTGTTGGTTATTATTCTTTGGGGCAAAGATTTGTTGGATTGCCTATGTCATTGTTAGGTGGATCAATTGCACAGGTATTCTTTCCTTCTGCGGCGAAGGAATATAATGAGACTGGTAAATTGACTAATATAGTTAATAGCACATTCAAAAGGCTTGTCCAGATCGGTATTTTCCCTTTTATGATATTAGGATTTTTTGGTGGTCCGCTTTTTGGTTTTGTCTTTGGAAATAATTGGGTAGAAGCTGGTGTATATGCACAGATTCTTAGTATTTATGTTCTTTTCCAGTTTATAAGTTCACCTTTAAGTACCGTATTTTCCATATATAATCGTCAAGGAACTTTTTTATTTTTATCTTTAAGTCAACTGATAAATAGAATGATCGCGTTAATTTTATTTGCACAATTTGGAGTCGCAAGAAATTGTTTAATAGCTTATTCTGCTGTCAGTTCAATCTTCTATATCTTGATACTTTATTTTGTGTTTCGTTTTAGTAAAGCTTTTATAAGTTCAGGAATGAAAGTATTGGTAAAGTACGCCATACTTTCATTTATATTGTTGTTACCTGTGCTGTTTATATCAAAAATTATTAATAACATCTATTTTACGCTAATATCTCTTGTTATAGATGCAATGTTATATTTATTCATATTGTATCGTCTTGATTTAGATATTCGTAATGTTATGCATAGAATTTCAAGTAAGATACTATTGGGGAGATTATGGTAGATGAAAGGAAAGATAAAAAGTTTGTTAAAAACAATATTATGTTATCTTCCAATCGTAAAACATATATATAGGACAAGAGGAACAGCGAGTCCAATTACTGTAAAGACTTGGTTTTATCAAAAAGTGTTGGGTTTTAATCGGAAGGCTTATTGGCCAGTTCATTTTACATCAAGAGTTATTTGTCCGGAAAATATAAAAATAGGTATAAGATCATCAGTTGGCTTATCTCGTGGATGTTATATTCAAGGTATCGGAGGCATTGAAATAGGTAATTACTTGCTCATGGCTCCTAATTCAGGCATAATTAGTGCAAATCATGACATTTACGATACCAGTAAGCATATAAAAGGGAAAGTCAAAATAGGTAACTATTGTTGGATAGGTATGAACGCTGTTATCCTTCCTAACGTTGAATTGGGGGATCATACAATAGTTGGTGCAGGTGCAATTGTCACAAAGAGTTTTCCAGAAGGCTATTGTGTTCTTGCTGGTGTGCCTGCAAGGGTAGTAAAAACTCTGGACAAAGATAGGGTAGTGGAAAAACGAGACAAGTGGGAGTATTATGGGTATATACCTAAAGAGAAATTTTTGAAGAAAATAGGTAAAAGAAAGGCTTGATTATGAAGATAAAAGATTTTATTGATAAATGTTGCCTTGCTTTAGAAGTTGAACCGGGGACATTAAACAGGGATTCATCGCCTGATAATGTTGAAACATGGGATTCTATGGGATATTTAAACCTTATTGCCATGATTGATAAAGAACTTGGTTTGTCTTTAAGTGGAGATGATTTACAAAAAATCAACACTTTAGGGGATTTAATTGATGAGCTAAAGTCTCGCGGAGTTTTGGAATAAAATGAGTTTTAAATCAGCGAAAATATCATATATTGAATATTATTTACCAGAACAAATACTTACTAATGAGGAACTTCAGACGTTATATCCTAGATGGTCATCAGAAAAAATATACTCAAAAACAGGTATTTCTACCCGACACATAGCATCTCAAGATGAATGTGCATCTGATCTTGGATATAGAGCAGCTTATAAGTTGTTTAATCAAAGCAATATAAAACCAGAGGATATTGATGTTCTCATATTTTGCACTCAAACACCCGATTATTGTTTGCCTACATCAGCTTGCATATTACAAGATCGCTTAGGATTACCAAATTCCTGCGCTTCTTTTGACATAAATTTGGGATGTTCTGGATTTGTTTATGGACTATCAATAGCCAAAGCTTATATTTGCAGTGAGATGGCAAGAAATGTTTTACTGATCACGGCAGATACATATTCCAAAGTTATTCATCCATTAGATAAGTCTGTCCGCACAATTTTTGGTGATGCTGGGACAGCAACTATTATAAGTTCTAATGATGGTATTGCCGAAATAGGGTCTTTTGACTTGGGAACAGATGGTTCTGGTTATAAAAATTTTATTGTTCCTACTAGTGGATTCAGGATTCCGAAGAGTTCTGAAACTTCCATAGAAAAAGAGGATGAAAGTGGAAATATTCGTTCTCTTGATAACTTATATATGAATGGATCCAATCTCTTTTCATTTACTCTTGATGCTGTTCCTAAAACAATTGAACAACTTTTACAAAAAGTTAATCTTAATTTGAGTGATATTGATTGGTTCATAATGCATCAGGCAAATAGATTTATGCTCCGGCATCTGACAGAAAAATTAAATATCCCAGAAATTAAGGTTCCTATTTGTTTAGAACAATATGGCAACACTGTTTCTTCTTCAATTCCCATTACTCTTAGAGATTGCCAGAAAAACGGGTTATTTAAAAATGGAGATTTATTAATGCTTATAGGATTTGGAGTTGGTTATTCGTGGGGTTCTGTGTTGCTAAAATGGATGGGTGAAGATAAGAATGTATCCTGATAGGTTCAAAGATAAGGTTGCTTTGATAACTGGGGCATCATCTGGTATAGGTTTTGCTACAGCAAAAAGATTAGCCTGTGAAGGGGCTTCAGTGATACTATTCGCCCGACGAAAAGAACTCTTGGAAAAATGTGTTCAGGAGATCGCCGATAATGGCGGTAAAGCCTGTTACTTCGTTGGAGATGTCACTAATGATGGTGATGTTGCTGGCTGTATAGAACACATTTTGGAAACTTTTGGAACAATTCATATATTAATCAATAATGCTGGAATGGAACTTGTTCGCTCTTTTGCGATGACATCTTATGAAGAATGGAATAAGATTATTGATGTAAATTTAGGAGGGGCAATAAGATTTACGCAGAAAGTCCAGAAAGCCATGATAAAAACTGGAGGAGTTATTATTAACGTAAGCTCTGTATATGGGTTGGTAGGAGTAGCAGGATCTTCTGTTTATTCTATGACTAAGGGTGGGTTAATATCGCTGACAAGATCTCTTGCTCTTGAGCTTGCATCAAGAAATATAAGGGTTAATGCTGTTGCTGCCGGTATGGTTGAGACAGATTTGATGGATAGAGTATTTCGCAATTTATCATCAGATCAAGTAGAACGAATTAGGTCTATGCATCCATTAGGCTTCGGTAAGCCAGAGGATGTGTCCGCAGGTATTTCTTTTCTTGCATCAGATGATGCTAGATGGATCACTGGCACTGTTCTTGTTATTGATGGGGGGTATACAGCGATATAGCAATGAAAAAGTTAATTTCTATATTTTCTGAATTATCATTTTTTTTTGTTAATATAATTGGAAACTTGTTTATACCCTATATTAAGGAAAAGCAGGTTAGGGATGTAAGGATATGTCCATATAACAAAAAATATTTGACAGATATGATAAAAATATGGAATAGCTTTGAAGAAGCACATTTTGGAAAAATACAGAAACTATTGTTAATGTTCTTTGGAAAAAAGACTTGCTTTGTAATGGTTAAAGATGAAAAACCAATAGGATTCATTTTTTTTTATTTCAGGTTTAATGATCTTATAAACCATCGAATACACTCAGCATCTGGGGTTATGAATTCAATTTACCGTAGAAGTGGTTATGGAGCCCTTTTATTTATATCTGCTTGGGATTCATTCAAAAAAGTAAGGTTCATTCATGGAATTAGTTGTAGATATACGTTAGATAATATCCAATCTAAGAGACTGCATGAAAAATATGGCTTTAAGGTTAAAAGCGAATATTTTGACCCGCATTTAAGAAAACAGAGAGTTTATGCTATTTGTAGTTGGAAATAATTTGGGAGTTGATAATCGTTATGAGTAACTCTGTATGTAGAGTTCTAGAACAAGATGAATATGATATTTGGGATGAATTTGTCGCAAATTCCCCACAAGGAACGATATTCCATAAATCCTATTGGCTTAAGGCTTCGGGTAGGGATTTTAAGATATATGGATATTTCAAAGGTTCTGAATTGTTTGGTGGTTTACCAATATGCTATGGAACAAAATTAGGCTTCAGAATAGCATCTCATCCGCCATTGACACCTTACTTGGGTGTATTATTCAAGCAATCTGATTCAAAGTACGTGACCAGGATATCTAACGAAAAGGAAATTAATAGAGCTTTTGCAGAAAGGATAAAACGGGATTTTGATATAATAGTTTTTCGGTTCTCTCCTCTTCAAATAGATATACAACCTTTTATATGGGAAGGATTTTCCACTGACGTTAGATATACTTACATACTTGATCTTGATGATTTAGATGATGTTTGGATGGGTATGGATAGTAAGAGAAGAAATCATATAATAAAAGCCGAAAAAGATGGGATTTATGTTGAAATAAATGATGACTTTCAGCAAACATTTACGCTCGTAGAGAAAACCTTTGTTAGACAAGGTAAAATTGCAGTTTTCAGAGATCAGGCTTTTAAGTATAATGAAATTCTCATCAGAAGAGGGCAATGTAAATCCTTTTTGGCAAAGAACAAGTTAGGAAAGTCAATAGCAGCTGTTTATATAATCTGGGATGAAAAAAGAAGTTATTGCCTTCTCAGTGGATATGATTCAGAAAATAGTCATCACGGTGCATTAGCGCTCGCAATGTGGGAAGCTATAAAATATACAAAAAATGAATTAGGATTGAATGAATATGATTTTGAAGGTTCTATGATTCAAACCATAGAGGAAAGCTTTAGAGAATTTGGAGGAAAGATAATCCCTTGTTATCTCGTTACCTGGATGAAACCACATTTAGAGATTGCCTGGCATGTGAGGGAGATAGCCAAAGTAGTATTACACATATTGAAAATGAGGTAGGATCATGAAGATATTCGTTGTTTATATTGATGACCAATTCTCCAAATCCATTGCATACACGTTTGATCTTATCCTCTCTGTGCTGAGCCTTGAATATGAAATCCTGTCATATTCTGAATTTGCTTCTAGAAGGGTCGAAAATAAGGATATACTTATTAGCTATGGACATAAAGGGGTCGGCTATTTCGGTGATAATCGGATTCATATATACCAATCTGAATTCTTCGGCGATAATTATATGAAGCCAGAGTCTATGCCAAAACTACCGTTGAAGCGATATAAGGATATTCCAATTATATACGAGGGTAACGGCGATCTTAGCGAATTCGTTGTTCGGAATGGAAATGTCATAGAGACAAATATTGACATAATCGCATCGTCATTTTTCATGCTCTCACGCTATGAGGAGTATTTGGTTGATGAAAGAGACCAGTATGACAGATTTCCTGCGTCTGCAAGTGTAGCATATAAAGAGGGATTTCTGACTAGACCGATCGTCAATGAATACATAGAATTGCTATGGGAGTGGATAGATGGCTTTAACCTTGGCTTCAAGCGGAAAAGGCTCTGGGGAGATAAGGATTTTGTCGCTTGCTTGACACATGACATTGACTTTGCAAAAAAATGGAACCGAGAAGGAATATACAGTGAAATTAGACATTGGGGAAGCATTGCATTAAAAAAACACAAGCCTGTATCTGCGATCAGAAGAATGAAAAAGGCATTGAATTTGATGATTAGGCGTATTGATCCATACTGGAATTATAAAGAAATAATTGAACTTGAGAAACGATATGGGTTTTCCTCATCATTTTACTTCTTCGGAGGCGGCGACTTCTTTTGGGGTGTTAAAGCTAAATATTCCGTTAAAGATAAAAAGATAGCAGATTTGATTCATGAAATAAAAGATAGTGGATGCGAAGTTGGGCTACACGGCAGTTTTAATTCCTACAATGACTTGGAGATGCTTCAAAGCGAAAAAGAGAGTTTAGAAAAGATTGTTGGCGAAATATATAGCATACGCCAGCACTATCTGAGATTTGATGTCAAAAAGACATATGCTATATACGAAAAGTTAGGGATAAAATGTGATGTCACGCTTGGTTATGCCCAGCATGAGGGATTCCGCGCGGGTATATGTCTCCCATATCATCCATATAGTCTTGACGAAGATAGACCCTATAACGTGATAGAAATTCCGCTCACAGTTATGGACTGCACGTTAGGAGATCCTATATATAGGAATTTAGATACTGAAGAATCATTGAGTAGCATAGAGTCGCTGCTTGCACAAGTTAAAAAGTATAATGGCTGTATTGTAATCCTTTTTCACAATACGTATCTTGATGTTCTTGGTCATAGTGAGTATATGAGTATTTATAAACAATGTCTTGAATGGGTAATGGAAAATAACGGGGTTTGTATGTCACCAAAGCAATCAGTTGAGGATTTTGTCAATTAATGGAATCAGTAAAATGCTTGTTTTGTAATAATGAATCAAAAGAAGTTTTCTGGCAGGAAAATGGCTACATAGGAAGGAAATGTCATAATTGCAATCTGATTTACGTCTCCCCTCGTCCAGAAGAAAAAGAGATGGCATTGCTATATAAAATTGGTAAAGCTGGAGGTGTATCAACCAAAGAGCATATAAACTATAGCTATGGCAAAGAATTAATTGCGAAACATGCGCTGTCTATCATTAAGAAATATAAAACACGTGGAAATATCCTTGAAGTTGGTTCAGGGGGGGACAATTTCTAATAAAAGCAAAAGAATCAAATTTTATCCCGTATGCTATTGAAATTAACACCGAATTGGCTAACTATTTATCTAATGAACTTTGTATAAAGACTGAGACATCAGTTAATACTAACTGCTTTGGTTCTATGGAATTTGATGTTATATATAATAAAGATGTTCTATGTCATCTCTACGACCCTATTGGTGTTTTCCAAACACTTAATACCAAACTTAAACACGATGGAATCCTTGTTTTTGAATCAGGCAATGGAGGAGAACTTTCTAGATTTTGGTTGAATTTTTTGGGGAAATTAAGCTACCCCGGAACATGTATATATATTTTCTAGGGAAAACATTAGAAAATTGTTATCACTTACAGGCTTTGAGCTTATAAAATCTTATAATTATTCAATTGTTTTTGGACGTCTCCTGTATAAAATGCAATCTGGAATTAAACATATAGTTGAACGATGGAGACCTGTTAAATTAACAGAAAGTAAAAAAGCAAACCAAGTTGTTAGTATTGCCAAAACAAGTGTTAAAAAACCGGCATTTACTCAAAGATTGAGAAGCTATTTACTATATTTTCTTGTTTATAGATTTGGAAAGTTTTTTCCAGAAAATTGGCCATCAACTACGATATATATTTGCAGAAAGCGATTAACGTAATATGATTTTTGACTTGAAAAACTGTAATGTCGTAATTGGCTCATTTAGCTTTTGGAATACTGGTAGTTATAAAGTTGGAATTCATTTTTTTACAGAGTATTTTTTACAAAAAGGTGCAAACGTTTATTTCCTTACATTAACCAATAGCACAAGTATACCTATGTTTTTATATGGATTAATCAAGCACAATAGGTTTAGAGAGGTAATTGATTCATATAAATTGGTATCAAAACAGAACAAAGAAATACAATTGGAAAACAACAATCAATTAATTACATACTCATTTGTAAATACCATTATGCCTATGCCCTTACCATTCTTTGACTCCTATTGGTTTGCTAAAAACTATGTTAAATTTGTATATCCATCAGTCCAAAGCCTAAAAAGAAGGTTAGGTTTAAAAAATGTGGATATTTTCATGTTTGACATCGGTGGCATGCCTCTATATGATTATTTGCAAGCAGATTTATGTATCTATAGGTATCAAGATGCCCGTGTTGGAAAGGTATCTACCAGAGGTATATTAGAATATGACGAAGAAGTGCTCCAAAAAGCTGATATAGTACTTCCAGTATCCAAACCGATATATGATTATGTCATTGAAAATCGCAAAACATCGGAAGGTGTTTATTATATGCCAAATGGTGTTAATATTGATATATTCTTAAAGTCGTATCCAATTCCTCAAGAATATTTAACTTTGCCTAAACCTATAGCGGTTTTTGTTGGTGTTTCTTCACTTATTGATTGGGATTTATGCTTTCATTTATCAAAATCACTGCCAGATACGTCCTTTGTTTTTATTGGAAGGATGAATACTCTACGTTCGAAAATTCCATCTAATTTTTATTTATTGGGACCGAAAAAACATGAAGATATACCAAGTTATTTACAACATGCCGATGTAGGCTTAATTCCATATATTGATTGTGAGCACATTAGGGCAGTGGAAAAGCCTTTAAAATTTTACGAATATATTGCATCGGGGTTGCCTGTGGTTTCTGTATCTTACGGGGCTATGAGTTCAATGGCGCCTTGGGCAATGCTTGCTGATAATTATAACGAATTTGTAGAATGCATCAAGCGAGCCGTCAAATCTCCACTAGAGTATAAACAGAAACTCAGAGAGGTTGCTAAGGATTTTGCTTGGGATAAAATATTTGAAAAACTTGATAAAATAATTGAACATCATTTATCAATCAAAAGCCTTAATAGTGAGGATAGAAAATGCTAATCCGTTCAAGGACACCGGTTAGAATTGACTTTGCAGGCGGATGGACTGACGTGGCGTTGTTTGCCCAAGATGAACCCGGAGCCGTGATCAATGCCACTATTAACATATATTCCTACGCCACAGTAAAGAAACTGCCACCAAAAGAAATAGAAACTAACGCTTATGGTTATAAGCACGTTGAAAGCGTTGAGGATAGATCAATCAAAATCTATTCCGCTGACTTTGACATTTATCAAGAAGCTGACGACATTAAACAATTGGAATACGACGGCAATATTGACTTGGCAAAAGCAGCGCTTAGACGTACTAACATTGATTATGGCGTTGAAATCATAACAAGGTCAAATGCTCCTGCTGGAAGCGGTTTAGGCACTTCTGCATCTATGGGCGTTGCGCTGGTCGGTGTGCTTAATGCTTTGAATAACGCAAGTTGTCTCCCACATGAGTTGGCAGAGCAAGCCAGCGCAATTGAACGATATGAGTTAAATATACTTGGCGGGAAGCAAGACCATTATGCTAGCGCTATTGGCGGATTCAATTTTATGGAGTTTTTTGGGGAAGACGTCAAAGTTTTTGGTTTGCCTATTTCACGAAATACGCTTTTGGAGTTGGAGAAAAATTTAGTTTTGTGTTATACAGGAAAGTCTAGGCTATCGGGAAATATTCATCAGAATGTTGTTGATGCCTTTCTTTCCGGTGATCCAGAAACTATTTCTGCCTTAAAGAACCTGAAACAAATAACACGAGATATGAAGAACGTCTTATTAAAGGGCGATCTATCAGAATTTGCCCGATTGATGTCTGAAAATTGGGAAAACCAGAAACGTTTGCATTCTTCAGTGACCAATGCACAAATTGACGAATTGTTTGATATAGCTAACAGAAATGGTGCATTGGGAGGCAAAGCCTGTGGTGCTGGTGGAGGAGGCTGTTTGATATTCTATTGCGAATCCAATAAAGAGCATTTGGTCAGGAAAAAATTAGAGGAGTATGGTTTAAAAGTAATTGATTTTGATTTTACAACTGAAGGTATATCAATCTGGCATCCAGAAGTTGAAAAATCTATTATAGGATAGGAATTATGAGTGTTGATGAGTTCATTGATAAAAGACGTCATATTAGAGTTCTAATTTCAACACAGGACGTAATCGGTGGTGTCAACGCTATGAAAAGTCTTATTGTATCGGTCCTTAAACGAGAAGGGTATGATGTTACTCTTATATATCCTGCCCGAAGTTTGCGTGGATTGTTCAGCTTAAAGAGAATTCAAATTAGCCAAAATGAAGATACAGGAAATATAAAAATTAATTCTATTCCTTATGTTTTAATGTTGGATCATCTTGTTTCTGCATTTATAGCCAAAAAATTACTTAACCAGTATGATATATATCAGGCAGTTGGAGGTGGAAACCAACCAGCCTTGCTTTTTATGATTGGAAAAAAGAAATATGTTTGTTGGGTTGCAACAACAATAAAAGATGAAGGTAAGCTTATTTTTGATCCACTTCATCCGTTTGAATTCTCTATTCGTATTTTACTATATTATTTCAATTACTTGATAATGCCTTTAATTTACCGATATGAAAAAAAAATCTACCAAAATGCAGAGAAAATTCTCACTATAAGTTGGCATACAAAAAAGTGTATTCAAGAGCAATATGGAATATCAAACGAGAAATTCTGCGTTGTTCCATTTCCAGTTGATACAGATAAATTTAAGCCAATTTTGGATGGGCAAATTACAAAACAAAACTTTATACTTATGGTAGGAAGACTCACTGATCCAAGAAAAAACGTTAAATTACTACTGAAATCTTTTGTAAAAATTAAACAATCTTTTCCAGATTTAAGATTGATTCTAGTAGGTGAGAAGCCCAAAAATAATAAGCTGGAAAAGTTTTGCAGTAGTTTAGGAATAGGAAATTCAGTAGATTTTCCAGGTCAAGTTCCCGAAGATGAACTAATAAAGTATTATAATCAAGCTCAACTATTTGTTCTGCCATCTCTTCAAGAGGGACTTGGCATAGTTGTTTTAGAGTCAATGGCTTGTGGAACTCCTGTTGTTTCAACCAAATGTGGCGGACCTGAAGAGATCATCATCCATGGCGAGAACGGCTATCTCGTTGAAAATAATAATGTAGAAAGCTTAACTGATAGTGTTTGTAAATTATTAACAGATAATGAATTGAGAATGAAAATGGGTGAAAAAGCAAGAGAATTTATCTGTCAAAACTATTCTATTGATAAGATAAAAGATAGCTTTACTAAGATCTATAAAGAGGTTTATCCTCATCTTTTTGATAGGAACGATTATGTATAAGTATTCTGTAGCGGAAGAAAAAGATATACCAATCATAGCTACTATGCACGTTGATCCAACGAGAGATAAAAAATTAAAGCAAAAAGCTAAGTATAGATTCTATTTAGATGAGGGGTGATCATAATTAAAGAAACACAGTCAACAAATGTGAAATGTTATGAAAAGGTAAACCATAGATATTGTTCATCAACAGTGCTAACTGTGTTAATAACACCCCAAAAGCCAAAAAACTCCTTACATTTAGCTTCCCTTTTAGAGGAAGCTGTTTGTGATTGCTTTCTGTTCCTAATAGACCACTAATAAGATCAAACAATGGCTCTATAACTGTCTTTCGCTTTTGTAATAAAGCTTTAATAAAAGGCTGCTCTATGAATCGGTGATATGCTTGACCTTCTTTCCCATTAGCATGCAATGCTGGTGTAACAAGCAACAAACCTTCTCGAGCATATTCCTTAGTTCTTTGAAAATTCGTATAACCATCATCACCAATCAGATAACCAATATTTGCTGAAAGGATGTCTTTCTCTTTACGGTTCATTACATCCTGTTCACCGACAGAAGCTGTATCAACTTCCAGCATGATAGGAAATCCACTGGATGTGCATGTGATATGTAATCCATATCCAAATACCCAACTATGATATGCGCTTTTAGACCAAGTAGCATCTGTATCTAAATTACGTAGTTTTTCTGGAATATGTTTGTTTTGCATGTCTTTCTTGTGCCAGACGGGTCCTCTTGCTTTGAAAAGGCTTTTGTCTTCGTAAACTATTTCAGTAGAGAATTCCTCTCCTAATGGAGATGCCCAATCAGCTATGAAATGCACGAACTGCTGAATCACATTATATAGTGCTTTATATCTTCTTGATATGGTTGCACGTGTTGGTATTTTGGGAAATCCTAGTTTTTTAGATTCTTCACTGTGAATGGATAACCAACGATACATAGCCTTAAAGGCAAAGCATCTTTTGAGAGTCATGACAGCAAAGAAACAAATGAAAGAACGATTTTCGTAAACATAAGGGTGTCCAACTTTTCTAGTTTTATTATGTAAATCAAATTCATCTAACAATCGCATTAGAAATGTGATATAATCTTCTTGATTTGGATAAGACATATATTATTCCTTTCATAGAGTTGTTTGTTATTG
>DTPJ01000754.1 GCA_011334435.1 Candidatus Poribacteria bacterium
CAGTAATGATGGTGACTATGACGAAAAGCCCGTTCATACGGTCTATCTTGACGCATTTTATATTGACAAATACGAGGTGACAAACGCACAATATAAGAAATTTATGGATGCGACAGGACACAAAGCACCTGCTTATTGGAACGATCCAAGATTCAATAATCCTACACAGCCAGTTGTAGGTGTGAGTTGGTATGACGCTAAGGCTTATGCAGATTGGGCAGAGAAGCGATTGCCGACAGAGGCAGAATGGGAGAAATCTGCAAGAGGTGGGCTTGTAGGAAAGAAATACCCATGGGGCGATAAGATTACACATGATGATGCAAACTATGAAGGCACGGGTGGCAAGGATATATGGGAATGTACCTCACCAGTGGGAAGTTTTGCCCCCAATGGCTACGGATTATATGACATGGCGGGGAATGTATGGGAGTGGTGTGCAGATTGGTATGATGGAAACTACTACAAAGTTTCACCAAAGGAGAATCCAAAGGGTCCGACTTCCGTTGACTGGCGGGTTATTCGCGGGGGTTCGTGGTACAACTCCATCAGCACCCTGCGCGTTGCCTATCGCGACGGCTTCGATCCGGCGCCCATGTACTATGATGTTGGTTTTCGTTGCGCTCAGTAGATTCCCTTCATATTTTTTTGTTTTTATGCGTTTATGTGTTCATGCGTTTATGCTTTGACAAAGCTAATTACCTTCTCCCTAAGGAATTATTTCCTCTCCTTTTGGGAGAGGATTAAGGTGAGGGAACTTTGAAAGAATCATCAAAGTCTCCCTTTGAAAAGGGAGATTTAGAGGGATTTTATAAATAATCTATTATAGACAAGGTATAGTATCATTCTGAGCGTCAGCGAAGAATCTATTGAGATGCTTCACTTCGTTCAGCATGACATCAGCATAACAAATGGCGAGATATAAATAGTGGTATAATACAAATGTAATTCAATTCTGTCATTCTGAGCGTCAGCGAAGAATCTTATTTTTCACTCAAAATGACGTAATTGAATTAGAAATAGTATTACCAAAATATTTCAAGCACTTTCAAGATGAGATTTTAGGAATTCAAGGTCTTTTGGGAGAATGATCGGATTAAAACTATGGGTCATCCTTCCATTTTTATTCATTATAACGATCTGTTTCAGCCAAGACGGATCGTTAACCGCTTTACAATCTGCCCGATAGTGCGTCCCAATGTAAGGAGAGATAAATATGAAAATTTTAATGTTAGGAGCTGGTGGATTTGGCAATAATTGGCGACCAAGCCTTGATGGCAGATTCAATACACAAGTTGTGGCACTCGTTGACAATAATCAGTCATCGCTTGATGAAGCGGGCAATTTTTACGGTGTGCCTAATGAAAGGCGATTTTCTAATCTATCTGATCCATGGGAAGAAGTAGAAGCTGATCTTATACTTGATAATACTCCGCACTTTCTGCATTATGATAACGCAAAACGCGGGTTATCTGCTGGAAGAAATATGATCTTTTGTAAACCATTATGCGTGACAATGAAACAAGCATTAGATATAGTCAATCTTGCAGAAAAACACTCAGCTAAAGTCACCGTTGCCCAACAATTGAGATATACAAAAATTATATTGTTGCTTAAAGAGATCGTCCAAAGTGGAAAATTAGGGCAGATAAGCAGTGTTTATTTGGAATGGCATTCAACGGTTGGATTATCAAAGGGCTGGAGACTTGATCAACCAGATTTTATGCTATTAGAAGGCAGTATCCATCATCTTGACTTTGCCAGAATGATCATGGGAACAGATGCCAAAACTGTCATCGCTCAGACATGGAAAGACAAATGGAATACGAAGAAATCAAATGATTCTTGCACAGCTGTATTTGAAATGGCTGATGGCTCTATGCTAAGTTACAGGGCTACTTGGACGGGAAAAAGCCAGCCATTTAGCGGTTGGTGGTGTGATTGGCGTATTGAAGCGGAAAATGGTTGGTTGACCGTGAGATATAATGATATAAAATTAAATGGTGAACCCATAGATGTCGGCAGTGACTATCAGATCAACATTGCCCAACATAACGTTGAGATATTCAGAGAGACAAAAGAATGGATTGAAGGCGGTGCTGAACCCAGTTTTAGCGGAAAGAATAACCTTCCTTCACTTGCGATGATATTTGGTGCAAGACAATCTTCTGCTGAGGGAAGAAAACTTTATATAGACCCAGAACATTGGAACGAGTTAGATTAATATACTCATAAAAGCTATTGAATCTGGTTAATGGTTACCATTCTCTATATTTTTTCATTGTTTCTACCATTACCCAGATATTTTCTTCTGGTGTGCCTTTAACTATGGCATTAGAAACACCGACGATTATGCTTCCGCTTTTTTTTGCCTCGTTGAGACAAGATAATGTTTCATTGATAACATCGTCTTTTGTGCCTGTATGAAGCGTAACGGAGCTGATATTGCCGATAAGTGTAAGATATGGGAATTTTTCCCTTAATCTGTGCAAATCCATTCCAGCTCTGCTATCTATTTCATAAAATCCGTCAACGCCAGAATTGCCGAACAAGTCATCTGCAACAGACCAAAGATTGCCGTCACTGGCAAATAGATAATATATGCCGTGTTTATGGCAAGCATCAGTGATACGTTTTAGATTTGGTAACATAAGCTCATGGAATGACTTAGGGGAGTAAAAAGGACCTTGATTTGATGCAAAATCTCCTCCACCAAAAAGTAATCTTGCACCGGTATTAGCAATACCTTCTATGCTTCTAACAGCCATTTCCGCTTGAACCACGAGATAGCGTTTCACTAAATCAGGTCTTATTGCCACTGCCTCAAACCATGCCCTTGAATTGTAAGGTATCCCTAAACTGCCCCCATTAACACGGATTGCCCAATATCTACCATACTTTTCCATTAATGATTTTGTATATGGAGAACCCTCGGCATTTGGATGATAGTTATCAAGCGATCTCTCCTGTGCAAATACCAATTTCTCTATATCTTCAATAGTTTCCTCAACTTTCGGTGGATATTGATCAACCACTTGATAAAGCTCCGCTTGGGGATCAAATCTCATCAATCGCCAGTTTTTCTCTGGGTCTCCATATAAAAAAGTATAATCATCAATCTTTTTGCTTGGCTTTTCTGGCATGCGCCAATATTCAAGTCTTAATATATCGTGTTCAAGCGCTATGGACAGATCAAAGGCATCTTTTTGGCAACGTTCAAGATATTCTTGATGTGCATCTTTGCCTTCCCAAAGTGCCTTAGCTTCACGCCATTGCTGTATTCCTCCGCCGACATAAGCCTCTCTACCAAGTATAACAGACCCTGCATAAGAGGAAAATCCTATGTTATGAATAGGCACTTTATCAGTGCGTTTGTGATCAAAAGTGGCTAAAACCCTTTCTCGTGGTGTCATATAAGAATTCCCTTTTAAAGTTATATTGTCCTGCAAAGACATTTACGATATCATACCTTTTGTCCAATCATAGCATATAGGGGGACGATGCTCTGAAATCGCAAGACTTTGCAATAACTCTGGCATCGCGTTATCTATCAAAATAAATCTGAACTCATGCTCTCCCTGATCTGTCCAGCGATAAAAATCCCTATCCTCTAATTTTCTCGGATCATGCCAAGCATAGGCAGGAGAACGTAATAAAGTAAATCGTAAAGTATTGTCAATGCCATCTAATCCAAAGCAATCTGGGCATACTATCCCAATTGACTTTTTGTCTTCCAAATTTAAAAGTGTCCAATCCATAATTGGAAACTCTTGCCCATTTTGAGGACGTGGCACAAATCCTCCCGGTATCCCATCTAAACGTCCGATAATCTTTGACAAGAATGGCATATTTAGCTTTAATATTTGTAAATGCTGATTCCAATTAACCCAAATTTTCAACTCCAAACGCGGATCATTAGAATAAAGTTTAGCCCATATAGAAAGCTGACTCTCTTCATATCTTGCGTCTATACGGATAGAAGCCTGAATTGGTCCTGTCTCTTCAATCACAACTCGCTTGACACAGAACTTTCCAGCGATACTTTCGTTGAAGGACTTTATGCTATGTGACCAAGTGTCACTGTGATCATTCTGACTGATTATCTCTATTCTCTCAGGTTTGAACAACAATGAACTATCCGCTATTCGCTGAATTTGAATTAAATGCGATCCGTTATCCGCACATACGACCTGCCAAAAACTATTTGATATGCTGTTTTCATCGTATTTCAAATCGCTCTCTATATTAGGCGTTTCTTTGTCAGTATAAAGCCGATAAATTTTCTCGCATTTTGCAGGTATTTCAGCTTTCCAGATTATCCTTTGTTTATCGCGTGTGACCGACTCATGCTGTATCCGTTGACATAACACTTTATCGCCTTTTTCGTCCACAAGATAGCCATTAAACGTCCCCCAATTAAGCCATGGGTCGTGCTGAACATAGCCATTGAAATCTCTGTCTGATGGATTAAAGACATAAATTCTTTGGAAACGGTCATCAGGAAGCCTATTTAATCTGCGAAACATAGTATCATTTATTATTACATCTGCGGTATCCTTTGCAGAACCAAGTTGATCTCTGGCATCATCATAAGCTGATGCAAGGCTTGTCCCTGCATATATATCGTGGAATTGGTTAAATAGCGTCTTTTTCCATGCCTCATCTATTTGCTGACCTGCATTTTTCGGTGCGTCATTTGGAAATTTGTCAACGACAGTTTCCGCAGATATTAAGCCATGTTCGGCACGTCTCATCTGCTTTTTAACTTCATGAACGACTGTATAACAGCCGATTGAGTGATATTGAAGTTCCTCATCAACAACGGGCAATTTATCTGCAAAAGGTTTTATTGCGTCAAAAAATGCTCTTGGATGTGAGAATATCAGCCTTGCATTTGGTATAGAGTTTTGATTTTTGATGATCCATTCTATCTGTCGTTTTGTTGGACCTCCGCCGTGATCTCCTACGCCATAAAAGCACATGACATGACCGATCTCAGGATCGGCTAAATCAAGGGAAGCTTTTATATGCTCGGTAAGGTCTTCTTGACCAGTAGTATATGCTCTCGGGATACGCCACACAAGCACTTCTGCGTTATCAGGAGATCGCCATCTGAAAAGAGCTGATGGCAATTCCTTCTCATGTGCCATCGGTCTCATCATAACATAGCTATCATATCCCGCATTTTGCAGAAAACTCGGTATCATAGCGTTATGACCAAAGCTATCAACGTTATATCCTACCGTCACATCAACGCCGAACTTATCCTTAAAATATGCCTTGCCCAAAGATATGTGCTTTCGGAAAGATTCCGCTGTTGGAAGGTTGCAGTCAGGCTGAATATACCAACCACCGACGATCTGCCATCTACCCGATCTGACGTGTTGACGTATTCGGTCAAAAAGACTTGGATCAAGTTTTTCAATCTGTTCATATACCCACATATCACTGCGAGTGAATATGAAATCGTTATATTCGTCAATGCGGTCTGCCGCGGATCGGCAGGTAGCTATTGCCTCACCAACGCCTGCCTGCCATCGCCATAGCCAAACTGGATCAAGATGTGCATTTCCAATCATGTGAACGGTAATCATTGTTTCGCTCCTTAAATATAGTTTAACGTCCAATGCCCTTATATAATATGCCTGCTTTGATGAAATCATCTTTGGGAAGACAATTACGTCCATCTATGACCACGCTTACACCATTGCGTAAGAGTTCCTGAGGAGTTAGACTCTTAAAGACTTTATGAGCTGTCACAATAACTATCGCTGGCGAATTTTTGATGGCTTCCTCTAAAGAACTAACAGTTGACCCATCAGAGACATAAGGATCATAGACAACTACATCAGCACCATAATTTTTTAGATGTTTGATTATCTTAAATGCTGGGCTTTCCCTGCAATCATCAATTTCTGGTTTATACGCTAAACCCAAAACTGCAACCCTAGTGCCATTTATTGGAATGCGTCTTTCGTTTAAAGCCCTAACTGTTAATTGTGCGGTAAATTCTGTCATCTTCTCATTTATCCGTCTAGCAAGCGACAGAAAATCATGGTCAAAACCGACATTTTTTGCATATTCAATCAGATAATATGGATCAACAGGAATACAATGTCCGCCAACACCGCAACCCGGATAATGTGGCATAAAAGCGAATGGTTTCGTTGCTGCTCCTTCTATAACATTAACTACATCTATACCGAGATATGAAAATGACATAGCAAGCTCGTTTACAAAGGCAATATTAATGTCACGAAATGTGTTCTCTACGATCTTAACTGCTTCTGCCTCTTTTAATGATTTCATGGGCTTTATCTCTGCGGATATTATGGATTTATAAAACCTGATCGCTTTCTTTAACCCTTTTTCATTATAGCTTCCGATAACCCTCGGGATATTTTCAATAGTCCATTTTTTGTCTCCAGGGTTCAATCTCTCTGGACAATGTGCCAAATAAAAATCCTTTCCACATTTTAACCCTGTTTTTCCTTCCAATATCGGAATAATGACATTATCACAGACACCGGGATTAACTGTTGATTCCAATATAACAAGATGACCTTTACGTAACCTTAGGGCAATATTTTCACAAGCACTCTTTAATGGCTCAAGATTTGGCATGTTATTCTCATAAACAGGAGTTGGCACACAGATAACGATAATTTCTGCATCAATTATACTATCAAAGTCAGTCGTTGCCTTAAATGAACCTTTCTGAAATTGTCTGACTATATTTTTTTCTGTGATAAATGGGAATGTCCTATCATTAAGCATTTTAACTTTATTCTCATCAATGTCAACACCGATGGATTCATAACCTTTCTTATCAACTAATATGGCTAAAGGCAAACCGACATATCCAAGCCCAATAATGGCAACTTTTTTCTTTTTATTGGTGTTTACGCGATTCCTCATAAGCTCTTTCCTTTCAATGTCTCTTTTTCAACGAAGTTGATCGCTTCTATAAATTTCTTATTTATATAATCATAAGTCTGATTTACAATATTAACTGATTGAGAATTCGTTTCCCAATGTGATATGCTGACACCACGACGAATTACGCCTCTTTCAGTAGCAGAAGTTCTGAACCATATCCAACCTAAATGTCTTTTTATTTTGTCTTTGTCAATAATATAAAATTCAATTTTATAGCCACCGTTTCCCTTTTTTCTATTTCCACAGCCTCTTAATTCCTCTTCGCCTTCGCAATTGACGAATTCTGCTATTGGCTCTCCATTATAATTTTTTCTTATTTCCGCAGATATATCTTTCCATAATTCGTTTACAAAATATACGTCAAAATTTGCCTTAAAAAGCTCTTGTGGAATATCATATTTTGACCTATATACGCCTTCATCAGTGAAAAAGTCAGTTGTTTTAGATGGTGGGAGAGAGTTAATTATATTAATAAATAGACTGCCTATATGTTCCTTATCATGCCAATTGCTATAATCTTTGGTAAGACCGATTTGATCTAATAATGATCTTGTCAACTCTGGTTTTGTAATAAAATCAATGATAGTTTTGATCGTATGTAAAGGCTCTCGCACAAGCAGATCAAGGTTAAAGACGCTTCCATTGCTACCTTCACCTATAATTGGAACACAAAACCCCTGATTATACATAGAAATTCCAGCACTTGCGACATTTGCCTCACCAACCTCTACCCTTTTCACTTTAAAATTGAGTTTATCTGCGAGTTGTTCAATAATGCTGGATGTTGCATCGTTTACGACTATGGCTATCTCTTTGTTATCTTTTGAATTTTGGGCGTTGAGTATCCCACAAAGGACATCTAAGGCAAATATCATCTGAACACCAGGGATCACTGCCCCACCTTTTCCATCAGGAATGACGATGTTTTTTCGGTCTCCATCTGCATCAAACACAAAAAAAGCGACTATACTTTTGCCTTCTTTTTGAATTTCTATAAGTTTATCATAGGCTTGCTTACATGCAGATGGAATTGGTGAGAGATCGTGAACCATATCAATTCGTGGACGGTTATTAAGCTCCACTACTTTAAATCCCCAGCTTTCTAAATAATCTTTGTCCTTTCTTGCTCCGCCATTATAATCAATGCCTATCCATATATCCCTTTCTTCTATTTCTCTTTTGATCTTTTCTTTCTGTTCATCGGCTTTTTTTAAGTCTTTGATCCCCGTTATCAATGTATCTGAAAATTCTTTGTATATATTTTGTGCTTCTTTACGGCAAAAATCAATTTTTGCATATATTTCTTGAATTTTATCTGCTCTGACATTATTAACACAATTTATCATTTTGATTGTATTTTGCTTATCTTTTAATCTGGATTGGTATTTTTCAATGAATGCTCTGGCGACATCACCCGGTAAAAGCCTTCCGTCATCAAATCCCAATTTTAGACCATTATAACCTCTTGGATTATGACTGGCTGATATATAGATAAATCCGTCAGAAGTTTCTCGCGAATAGACTGCAAGCTCGGTGATAGGTATGATAAAAGGGTATAAAACATTAATTTTATTATGTATTAACGTTCTGATTATTATATCCGCAATGGCAGGTCCAGTGTGGCGACTATCTATGGCGACGACTATTTTTGGATTTTCCTTTTTGCTATGCTCTCGTAAAAGTTCAGCAAAACAATCAGCGATGGTTGACACATGAATTTTTGCTGCATCGGTTATCTCTGTCCCAGTTCCGTCTACGTAATCAGTTTCATCGTCCCCATAGGTCGCATCAAAAATTTGTCTAATCCCTGACGCAGATGCGATACCAAGTTTTAGACGTTTTTCTACATTTTTTTGAAGTTCGTCAAGATCAATGTCATCAACAAAGGGCGACTTATCTGGATCGCCCACTTCTAAACCAGTTTCTGAATCATTAATCGTCAATATTTATCCCCTCCCATAAGTGTAAAGTGTTATAAACTTGTGTTCGTTACGGTTAAATATAAACTTTTATCTACTTTTTATCTGACCCCAAAAAGCAACAAGACTTTTTGAAGGGGAGACCGAGAGTGCTTCCTTTGAAATCTGCATTATCTCATCTTTTGATAAAGTAGATGTATAAACAAGTATCATGTCTATTGCTCCCTTAAAATATTCTGTGTCATCTATTTCACTACCAGAATTTTTGGTTCTCGCTCCGATCAAAAGATATGGATTTGCAGCATAGACATATCCAGCAGTAGTTTCGGAGATCAAATCTCCATCAACATATAGATAGCCTTTTGCGGTATCTCCGACTTGTGCAATAACATGCCAATTATTATCTGCATAATCTTTTTTGGCATCCGCATAAAAGTGTCCATTATTGTAAAAACCAGCAGCAAACAATTTTGTTGTCGTCCTCCAACCGACGGGTCCTTCTGCTGCGCTAGAAGAACTCGGCTTTGCATTATCGCCCCACATCCATAAAGGTCCGTTTGGAACTTGATTAGTCTTGAAGCGACCAATTACTGTAAAACCGACCTTTCCAGCGATCCTTGCTTCAAGTGCTGGTGTCACAATGTAACCGTCTTTCCCATCAAATTCTATTGCGTTATTGATCTGTTTCGCTCCGCCGTTAATTGTCCCATCGTTTTTCCCTGCTATGTCTTTAACAGTATTGCCTTGAACAGTGTTTCCGTCAAATGTGTATTTCAGAAGTGGATTGCTGCCTGCTAATGCAAATGTTTGAATTGTTAAAAGCATAATACGAAGAATAATAACTTTTTCATAATAAAATCCCCATTTTCATTGCCTTGATGATTTAATTTGCATTCTAACAACTTTATGTGGACACCACGATCACTGCTCAATAATATCAGGCTTACCTATAGCAGTCGCCTTTATATGAGAGGAAAGCAAAAAGTCAGTATTCCCATATCCTTCCGCAGGGGTTGCAGTCTCATCAGTCCTTTGAATTCTGACATCTAATTGTTTTCCTGCCCCTGCTTGTATAGCTCTTTCTCTTGCTAAATTTCCCGCTACTTTCTCCGCATAAGCTACTGCACTTGGAAGGTCCTTGAAATCAACTTTGTCAATAGGTGTATGGACAGTATAACAGACTAATCCTGCGGGAGAATATATAGGATCAATGAGAATATCAACTGTCTCAATTATGCTTCCAGTGATCGCACCTATGGCATTTGCAACCTCAGCATGTTCAGGGATGATGAGTTCGGCGCCCAATTGAGATGCCACCTTGGGAAAATAAGACGAAACTGGCGCCCCAATCGCTATTATCGGTATCTTTACCGATGTCTTCAATTCTAAATTCGGAACTATTGATTTGCCAAGTATCTTTTCAAGCAATATGGAACAAAGCTTGGAATCAAAATTAACATCCGTGTCAATCTCATCTGCGATAATTTTGCTAAGTATCTCAGTAGAAAGCTTATCTATAACTTTTTCCTTCATATATGAGATAAATTCTTTGTATCCGATACCTAAGTGCCTTGCGTAAATTTCAGAAGCTATTCTTGCAGATTCAGAATTCCATTTGGAATATGTTCCTTCTGCATGCAATATATCCGTAGGTGTAAGCCCAATTCTTGCCAAAATGCCATGTTCTTCAAGGCTGGTAGTATTGAGTAACGCTGGATGTAGAAGATCAAGATCAACAGATAGCGAATAAGATGATTTCGGTCTATCACCAAGCATATCTAATATAGCCTTTTCGTTATCACTTAACGCATAGTGATTCGCCTCCTTCATTCTGATAAGGAAATCGGTAGGTCCAACTAAATATGTGGTCCATTCCCTCTGTGCCAATCGTTCTAATTCATCAATCATCTCTTCATAATTAGCAGAAGCTAACGATAGAGGTATCACTCTTTTAGGAGTTAGATTGATCTTTCCGCTTCGGTCAATTGTTATATGGCTATCTCCACCAAGCCCTGATGTATGTATATCCGCGGCACGGATACTGGTTCTCCATCCACCGACCATTGCACCTTCTAACCTAACATCAGGGATACCATCTCTTATAATCGCGATGTCAGTTGTCGTCCCTCCCATATCAACGACGATCCCTGTTTTTGCACTTGATAAATAGCTTGCACCTGTTATGCTTGCAGCAGGACCTGATAGGATAGTCTCCACAGGGCGTTCCATAGCAAACTCGTCGCTGACGATATGACCATCACCTTTTACTACCATCAAAGGGGCTTTTATTCCTCTATCATGGAGAACATCTTTAATAGATGTCAACAGTTCTTTAATTACAGGCACTAATCGGGCATTAAATGCAACCGTTATAGCTCTTCTGATAGAATTAAGACTACTGGTTAGTTCATGTCCGCATATAACTGGCAAACCTGCAAGTTCCTTTACCATTTCGCGTGCTTTTATCTCGTGAGAAGGATTTCTAACTCCACCATAAGCAGATATGCCATAAGCATCTACGACACCTTTTGTCTCTAAAATGGATTTTTGCAGGGATTCAATATCTAACGGTTTAATCTCGTGACCCTGTATATCATGTCCGCCGTTTATTAATCTCACTTCTTTTATCGGAAACGAGTCCCCAAGACCATAATTATAAAGCGTGTCTTTGTCATAGCCTATCCCAATTAAACATGCCCTAGCGCCCTTGCCCTCAACTATGGAGTTTGTCGCTAAAGTTGTTGATGCAGAGACCAATTTTATTTTTGACGCATCAAATTCTCCAAGATTGTCAATGGAATTGGCAATGCCAACAGATAGATCATATCTGGTCGTCAAAGCTTTTGCCTTTGCCAAAACCCTGCCAGAATCAAAGTCAATTATTACTGAATCTGTATATGTCCCACCAGTATCTATACCTAAACCTAAATTCATAAGTGATAATCCTTTTTATAAACTAAATTGCTAATCGCAAAAACTATGCAAGAAGCATAATACAACGGAAGATAAATAAAAGCGTTGATATGACTTGGATCAACAAATTTCCGTCGTGCAACGAATATATCGGACACATAAAACAAAATTGCCCCTAACCATATCACCTTTTGAACAGGATTTGTCCTTGTTCCAAATGCGATAATTATCATAACGGTTATTATGACTATGTATATGAAAACAAAAGGCTGATCAGATTTAGGGACATAAGGATATAACCAATAAGCGATAAAAATGCTTATTATAGAGAATACGCAAAGTGATATTAAAGCTCTTTTCCTTATAATGCCTATATATAAAAAAGCAGAGATAAATGAAATATGCGCCAAAGCAAAAGAGGCAACGCTTGCCTTGAAATTATAATGACCTGAAAAATCTCCAAGCCAACAAAAGATTAAACCAATTAAGACAAAAAGTCCATATTTTGACCTATTTTCTATGAAAGCAGTCAAAGCGGTAAACACAAAAGCAGTTGACGCCATAATTAGCTTTGGTCTTGTATTGTGTTTTGTTAATGCTAATGTCACGCCAATTATGGATATTATAATAAATATACCGCAGATTATGTAAGCTAATGATTTATTTCTCTTATACATTTACTAAAGTTATTTTTGGCGTGAGATAATGTTGTTTTTAGCCCCAAAGGGGCGCCATATTTATAGAAACGATAAACACCAAAATACAAAGCGGAAGCAGAGCGAAATATGATGGGGAAATATGTCGCTCCTGACGGAGCTAAAAATTTTTTATTTATGTGTTTTCTATAAATATATCACCACTTCGGGGTTAAAAGTCCTTAACTTAACGCCTATATTCCTTTTTCAAAGGTGAAGAAAGATGAAAAAGTCTTTTTCAAGGGAAATTTAGAGGAATTTTATAAAACAATAAGAATTTTACTCATACGAATATGACTTTATCACTTTCATATAATTAGCACGCTCAAATGCTGATGGCTCTTTCACCGATTGTTGGCTCATCTTGCCTCGTATCTCGTTGAGTGATTTGTATTCGTGCTTATCCATCCATTCTGCAAGCTCGTTTTTGAGTCTTGTTATATGGTTTATGCCATTTTTCATTATTGCTGACGTCATCATTGCAACATTTGCACCTGCCAAAATAGATTTTATGACATCGTCAACTGTATGAACTCCACCAGTAACTGCCATATCAGCTTTGATGCGTCCATAAAGAATGGCTACCCAACGCAAGCGAAGCCTTAATTCGTCTGATGTGCTCAGAACAAGGTTAGGAGTAACTGTCATAGTTTTAAGATCAAAATCAGGCTGATAAAATCGGTTGAACATGACCAAAGCATCTATTCCCAATTGATCAAATTGTTTTGCCATATAAGCCATTGAGCTAAAAAATGGGCTTATCTTGATAGCAACTGGGATTTTGACGCTATCCTTAACGTTTTTTGCAACGTCAATATACATATATTCAACCTGTTGCGAGACCATATCAGGATCGGTTGGGATATAGTAAATATTTAACTCAATAGCGTCTGCACCTGCACTTTCAAACTCTTTGGCATAGCTTATCCAACCGCCAGATGATACGCCGTTAAGACTGGCTATTATGGGTATTTTAACGGCATTTTTTGCCTTACGGATATGCTCTAAATATTCGTCTGGTCCTGCCCAAAAATCGCCGACATTAGGGAAATAAGTAAGCGATTCCGCATACGTGTCAGTTCCCTGTGTCAAATAGCGATCGATCTCCTGATTTTCAAGGATAATTTGTTCCTCAAATAATGAGTGTAAGACGACAGCACCTGCCCCTGCATCTTCCATTTTTTTAATGTTATCTATTTTCTTACATAAAGTTGATGGGGAAACTACCAATGGGTTTTGAAGCGTCAAGCCCATATATTTTGTTGATAAATCTGCCATTATTTCTCTCCTATATTAATTCTAAGATCAAAAAGATTCTAAGATTAAGGAATTAGACCTATTCAAGCCCATAAAACCAAAATCTTAGAATCTTTGAATCTTATCATCTATTCCTGTTTTGTTTCTGGTTTAAGATTTTCATAAGACATGGACGCCAATTGCTGATAAAGTCGCCATTTAAGAGCGATGTCTTGTTCAGCTAATTCATATAGCTTTTTAGCAAGCTCTGGTTTACTACGTTGGACTATTGTATATCTCGGTTCGTTATATATGTATTTATCAAGCGAGATTGACGGCTCTTTTGAATCTATTGTAAGAGGATTTTTGCCCTCTTTGATCAGATCAGGATTGTATCGCATAAGAAGCCAATGACCTGAATTGACAGCTGCTTTCTGTTGTTCAAGCCCGTTTCCACCTGTTATATCGTAGCCATGATTGATGCAATGGCAATAAGCGATTATAAGAGAAGGACCGTTATATGCTTCTGCTTCAAGGAATGCCCTGATCGTCTGTTGGGGATTTGCTCCAATGGCAACTCTGGCAACGTAAGCACTGCCATAATTCATCGCCATCAAAGCGAGGTCTTTTTTAGACGTTGGTTTTCCACCTGCGGCGAATTTAGCGACAGCACCTCTCGGTGTTGACTTTGACATCTGTCCACCTGTATTGGAATAAACTTCTGTATCTAATACGAGTATATTTACATTACGACCGGACGCTATGACATGGTCAAGTCCGCCATATCCGATGTCATAAGCCCAACCATCACCGCCAAGTGCCCAGACGCTCTTTTTAACAAAGACATCAGCTATGCTAAGTAATATCTTCGCATCTACTGACTTTAAGTCTGCTAATTTCTTTTTTAATATCGCAACTCTTTCTCTTTGCTGATTTATGCCTAATTCAGTAGATTGATCAGCATTGACAATTGCCTGAACGAGTTCATCGCCTAATTCTGACGATAAGCGACCAAGTAATTCAAGGGCAAACTCCAATTGTTTATCAATGGCAAGCCTCATACCCATTGCAAATTCTGCGTTATCCTCAAATAACGAGTTAGACCAAGAAGGACCGCGACCATCTTTATTGGTTGTCCATGGAGTAGTAGGCAAGTTGCCACAATAGATAGATGAGCATCCAGTTGCATTTCCGATAAGCGCCCTATCACCGAATAGCTGGCTTAAAAGCTTTACATAAGGCGTCTCACCACAACCCGCACATGCGCCAGAAAATTCAAACAACGGTTGGACTAACTGCAAATCTTTGATCCTTGATAGAGTAAGCTGTGATCTATCAATTTCTGGCAAAGTAAGGAAGAAGTTCCAATTTTCCCTCTCCTGAAACCGAATCGGAGGTTGTGGCATCATATTTATAGCTTTAAGTCCCTCTTGCTTTTTATTCTTGGCAGGGCAGACATGGACACACAATCCGCAACCAGTGCAGTCCTCTGGCGATACCTGAATGGTAAATACAGTATTCTCAAATTGTCGCCAAGTTGATTTTGTTGACTTAAATGTTGATGGTGCATTTGCCAACAAATCAGGCGAATAAACTTTTGAACGTATAACAGCATGTGGACATATACTTACGCAGTTTCCGCATTGAATACATGTCTCTGGGTCCCATACAGGCATTTCCAAAGCAATATTGTTCTTCTCCCATTTCGTCGTCCCTACGGGGAAAGTCCCATCAACGGGCATTGCACTGACAGGAAGTAGATCGCCTTCTCCTGCGATGATTTTTGCGGTAACCGTCTTTACAAACTCTGGCGCCTCTGGTGGAACAGGAGGACGTATATCAAAAGTTGCGGTGACTTTGTCTGGCACTTTAACTTCAAATAGGTTATCAACCGCCATATCAACCGCCCTGAAATTCATCTGAACGATAGCAGGTCCTCTTTTTCCGTAGGATTTTTCTATGGATTTTTTAATTCCTGCGATAGCCTCTTCTCTTGGCACTACGTTACTTATGGCAAAGAAACATGCCTGCATTGTTGTATTAATGCGGTTTCCCATGCCTGCTTCTCTTGCAACTTTGACTGCATCAATAACGTAGAATTTGATCTTTTTATTGATGATCTCTTCCTGTATAGTCTTAGGTATATGATCCCATACCTCGTCTGGTCCATAAGGACTATTTAACAAGAACGTCGCACCGGGCTGAGCCATTTTTAGGACATTTATCCTTTCAAGGAACGAAAATTGATGACATGCGACAAAATTTGCACCGCCGATAAGATAAATAGAGTGAATAGGCTTAGACCCAAAACGTAAATGGGACATTGTGACAGTGCCAGCTTTTCTTGAATCATAGACAAAATATCCTTGGGTATAGTTGTCAGTATCCTCTCCAATGATTTTGATGGAGTTTTTGTTTGCACTGACAGTGCCATCTGATCCAAGTCCATAGAATAATGCCCTGACTGTCTTTGGGTCTTCAACTGAGAATGTAGGATCAAAATCAAGGCTTGTATTTGTCACATCGTCATATATGCCGACAGTGAAATGCTTTTTTGGAACTTCCTTTTTCATCTCATCAAAGACAGCTTTAACCATGCCGGGTGTAAATTCCTTTGATGATAGCCCATAACGTCCACCGATAACCTTGATTTTTCTGTCTGATTCTGATAATGCGTTGACAACATCAAGATATAATGGTTCTCCAATGCTTCCTGATTCTTTTGTTCTATCAAGGACAGCCAAGTTTGTTACAGATTCAGGCAGAGCGGAAATAAAATGTTTAATTGAGAATGGACGATATAATCGGACTTTTAGGACGCCGACCTTTTCGCCTTTGTCCACGAGATAATCAACGGTTTCATGTGTAGTTTCTGCACCTGAACACATAATAACTATGACTCTATCCGCATCTGGCGCACCTACATAGTCAAACAGATGATACTGCCGTCCTGTAATGCTTGCGAATTTGTCCATAGCTTTTTGGACTATGTCTGGACATGCGAGATAGAACTTATTGCACGCTTCGCGCCCTTGAAAATAGACATCTGGGTTTTGTGCAGTTCCCCTTATTTTTGGTCTATCTGGTGATAAAGCACGTTCACGATGTGCGCGAACAAGATCGTCATCTATCATAGCGAGCATATCTTCTTTAGTCGGTAGATCAACCTTCATAATTTCATGTGAAGTGCGGAATCCGTCAAAGAAATGAAGAAATGGAACGCGTGATTCCAACGTTGCCATTTGAGCAATAAGTCCCGTGTCCACGACTTCTTGAACGGAATTTGATGCGATCAAAGCGAACCCTGTCTGGCGAACAGCCATAACGTCGCTATGGTCACCGAATATTGAAAGTGCGTGTATTGCCAATGATCGTGCGGAGACATGAAAGACTGTTGATGTCAACTCACCAGCTATTTTATACATGTTCGGGATCATAAGCAATAATCCCTGAGATGCGGTAAAAGTCGTTGTCAAAGCCCCTGCTTGCAATGCACCATGAACAGCACCAGAAGCTCCGCCTTCACTTTGCATCTCTGTCACCTGAGGCACAGTTCCCCAGATATTCGGTTTGCCCATTGCTGACCATTCATCTGAGAATTCCCCCATAGGCGATGAAGGTGTAATCGGATAAATAGCGATCACTTCATTAGTGTTATAAGCTGCATAAGCAGCCGCTTCGTTTCCATCAATTGTTGTTTTGATTCCCATTAAATACTCCTCCAATTTTTTGTTTGTTGGTATAATCAGCTACATAAAAGTAGCTAAAATGGCATCTTATATTATCACTTTTATTGTTAGCCACAGAAGCACACTGGATAATATGAAATATCAAGTATCGAGAATATTTTTGTGTTTTTCTATTTTAAGTCGCATTTTCACTTTTCTAAAATATTCCAAGTATTTATTGCGTCAAATGACAACTACATAATTATACTTTGAATTGAAAAAAATCACAAGATAATTAGTTTTCAATTTTCATTTCTTAAGGCATCTATCAAATTCTGTATATCATCGGGAATTGGTGCGGAAAACTCCATATATTCTCCTGTCTTTGGATGCTTAAAGCCAAGCAATTCGGCATGAAGAGCTTGTCTTTTTAGGCTTCTTATCGCATTCATTACCGACTCTGAAGTTTTCACATTCAACGCCCTGTTCTGTCCACCGTATTCAGTATCTCCTACAACAGGGTGACCTATATACGAGAAATGGACTCTGATCTGATGTGTGCGACCCGTCTCTAATCTTGCAGAAATCAAAGAAAATGAAGTATATTTCTCCAAAATTTTGAAATGCGTTATCGCTGTTCTGCCCGTAGGTGTAACTGCCATCTTCTTTCTGTCACGACTGCTTCTGCCAACTGGGGCAATTATCGTCCCTTGATCCTGTTTAGGAACTCCGCAGATTACTGCTATATATCGTCTATTCATACTATGTTCTTGGACTTGTCCCGTTAGGTTATAATAAGCGTTGGTAGTCTTGGCGATAACAAGTAAGCCAGAAGTGCCTTTATCTATCCTGTGGACAATGCCCGGTCTTTGCGGACTTATTGAACTTATGTCTATCTCATCATCTTCTGTTTCGTCATCTTCTTGGAAGTCAAGTGATAACTTTGATAAAACCGCATTAACAAGAGTGCCAGAACTGACACCCGCTCCCGGATGGACAACCATTCCCGCAGGCTTATTGACGACAATAACTTCATCATCTTCGTAAACGGTGTCAATATGTATGTCTTCCGCTTGGAGAATGGGTTCAGTCTCTGTCTTTTCTATACGAATTTTTACAATATCGCCATAATGGACATTGTAACTGGGCTTGACAAGATCATCATTGACAGTTATTTGACCTTTTGATATGAGTTTTTGTATAAAAGACCGAGATAAACTGCTCTCTTTATCAGCGATAAATTTATCAAGCCTTATCCCTGCATCTGCCTGATCAACTACGTATTGATTGTCAATTTTCATCTTTCAATACCGCTATATATCGCAATCCCCTATACATATCATTAAAATCAAGTCCGTAACCTACGACGAATTCATCTGGTATATTAAAGCCAATATAGTCAACTTCTATCGGTTGAATTCTATGAGATACCTTGTTTAATAAAACACAAATTTTTAAACTTGATGGATTTTTTGATAATAGATAGCTTTTCAAATAGGATAAAGTTAATCCACTATCTAATATATCATCAACGACTAAAATATCGCGATCGTTTATATCTATTAAAGGCTTACGGAGAAAGACGATATTGCCAGAGGATTGAGTGCTATTTCCATAACTTGACAGTTGAACGAAGTCAAAATCAAAATGAATATTGATGTCCCTTATTAAATCAGCAAAGAATACCAAAGCACCCTTCAACACGCAGATCAATAATACATCTTTGTTTTGATAATCTTTCGTTATCTGTTTGCCGAGTTCTTGGACTCTTTGAAGGATAGTCTCCTCGTTAAGTAGGATTTTTTCAACATATTTGGAGGGATTTTTGAATTGATCCATAATTGATCCATAATAGATTATATAGGTAACGGTCAGACTTTGTCAGGCGGTTGCAGAAAACTGACCGTTACATTTAGATGGGTTTTTGTTTGGGTCGTTACCTTAAATCTATCATCAATATTATAACCAACAACCCACATTATTTTATTCCCATCAGTTAAAATCGGTATTTTATCTCTCTGTGATTTGGGTATTTTCTCGTCAATAAAATATTCTTTTAATTTCTTTGTGCTTGACATCCCAAGAGGTTGAAATCTATCGCCTTTTCGCCTGTTTCGTAAATGAAGCTCGCCGTTTACAACGTCATAATCAAACGTCTTTTGGTAAATCTCTTTTGAATAGCTATCTACGTTACCAACAAAAGTCATGACTTTAAGCCCTAAACTTGGGATTTCGGTCTCTCCGGGAACTTTAATAGTAAAATCAAAAGGTTCAACATACTCTTCTTTATCAAGTTTGATGATTATTTTTCCATAGGATTTTTCTGCAATGATACCTCTTGGCAGACTTATAGATTTTCCTGTCGTTCCGCTTTCAATTAAAGCCATGATCTCGTCTATATGTTGAAATTCATATCTGTTTAGATCGCCCAAGATTGACTCTATCGCTAACCTTATTATTCTACGTTGGATTGCTATATGGTATTTTTTTAGATCATCTATAACGCCTTCA
>DTPJ01000396.1 GCA_011334435.1 Candidatus Poribacteria bacterium
AACAAATCTTTAATTAGTGGATGTGCTAACTAATCCCTTTGGAAAAGGGAGATTTAGAGGGATTTTCTAACTAAATATGTGATTATAATTTGTAAACTGTCCAAAGTTTAGTAAAAATAAGAAAAATCTGCTAAATATAATAACAATATGAGATGGTTTTAGTTTTCAGTTTATCAGAGCTTTTAACAATAGTTCTGAATACTGAAAACTAAAAAACTCTCTCAAAAAGTCATTATCCATTTAAAAGATTCGCCAACTTGCTTTGGTATTTCATCAACGCTGTTATCGCCATCGCATAAATAACGTGCAACGGCGCCAGAATTACACCAACTCGTCTGCAAAAATCCCAATAGTTGATCAGTTTTATTGGCATAAGCAAACTTCATAAACGCCTGAGTTGCTTTTAGCTCGCGCCAAGGACATATTACGAACCTGAAACCATTGTTTGAGAATATCTCAATTGATGGATAGCTTTCTCGTTCTCCATAATGCCAATCGCACATTATAATATCTTTTGGTATGGTATCTATCATCTGCCATGTATCGTTTTTAGATGCTTCCCATTCTCCATAACCAGTTGTATTGCCATCAAGAAGCCTATCGCTCCACATCAACATCTCAACTTTTCTTTCGCCTACGATATGGCTATGTAAAGCATTAACCCATTCAGAAAATAATTCCGCATTTGACGAGACCTTACAGAGAGGACATTTGCCAATTTCAAAGACCTCATCTAAACCAACATGAATAGCGTCTGCCTGAAAAGCATCAATGATCTCGTCAACAAGATCAAAGACAACGTTTTTGACATTAGGATGCCTCGGACAAAGACTACGGCAATATCGGACAGACGGTTCATCAGGAGTTTCATCAAATTCTGGATATACTCTCAGCAAGCCAAGCTCTGATCCTCTATCTTTGCCTGATTGGTGACCTAAAAGGTTCATTTTTGGAATTATACGAATATTGTTCTGCCTGCATAGATCAGCTATTTCAGACGCCTGATCAGCGCTAAGCGGTTCTCTATCTGCAACATCAGGGTGGCTTTTGAATTGATATTGATACCTTATCAATAGGACTAACGTGTTGCAGTTATACGCAGGCAACACATCAGAGATCATGCGTTTGAAAATGTCTAAATCACTTTGTCTTGGGACACCGACGCAAAATCCACGAAAAGCCCAATTAATAGCTTCAGCCATTGTTTTATCCTCCTTTTACATTCTACGTTTTCTAGGTTTAAGGTCTTCTGTAACCGATTTGATGAGGGAATCTGCTAATTCACCATAAGCTTCATCAGGGTTTTGTGCATCAAATACGATGTCATTTTTGGAGAATATACTAACGCTTGCGACAGATTTCTTATCTTCCGCCAAATTTGACCAGATCGTAGCACCACTCTTTGTCTCAATCAATCTCACGATAAGAGTGGCTTGAACTTCTGCTTTAACCCGCATTGAAGTAATTATTGACGTTATGCTTATATTAGGTTTAATATCTGAAACGTTTAAATCGCCAGTTATTATCGCTTTGAGTTTGTATTTTTCACCTAACATTTGGATGACGCTTGGGTCTAATGTCTGACGATCAACAGACTTTAAAACTTTGCTTTCATCGCCAAGTTCAACGACTTTAATGCCTGCTTGTGATCTACTGATCTCATCAAGAAACTTCAATGTCATAAATTCGCCGAGTTTTCCTTTGGCAGTTGATTTGAATGTAATTAAACCTATCGGATCGTATTTGGTAAGATCTACTTTCGGAGGGATTAGAACTTTTGGACCACAACCTAAAATAAAAAATGAAAATAAAAAAATGAGACTCCATAATTTAAGTCTATGATACATGCTAATTCACCCCTTCCTAATAACAATTTCCAAGTTGGTAAGCAAACAAAGTTAAAGACTATAAAATTTAACATTTTTTATAGCCTTTAACCTTCAACTTTCAACCTTTAACTTTTAACCTTTAACCTAATCACACATTCGCTTTTAGCCACTCATAGCATTTGCGATAGCCAATATCTGATCCTTCGCTTCCTTCATATTCAGAACACCAAACACCGTCATATCCCGCTTTTTTCAGACATTCTACCGCATAAGCTAAATGGATTTCACCTTCACCAAGCGCAGCACCGCGATATTCGCCTAAACTGCCTCTGCCATCTTTCATGTGTGTATGGAAAGTATAAGGGGCGACTATTTCGTAGAAATGGTCTATCTTTTCAAGGCTATGTCCTCTCCAACGGTAGTTCATAGTATCCATATTAGCGCCAACTCGTTTTGAATTGACCTTTTGGAAAAGTTCAACTTGAAGATCGCCATCATTTGTCGCGTAGCCATGATTATCAACTGCGAATTTGACGTCGTTTTTTTCCGCAGCGTCCAGACACCTGATAAGACATCCCGCCATAGCTTCAACCCATTTATCCTGTGGAACAGAATCTTTTGGGCTTCCGCCTTCAGTTCTTATTACGTTTGTGCCGAGTATCTTTGCTAATACACAGATTCGGTTCATTCTCTCAACCTGTGCTTTGACAACATCTGGATCAAGGACGATAAAGTCATTTCCAGCTGCAAGAGCAGAGACTTTGAGATTGTAGGATTCTACCTCTTTTCTAACTTCCTCTGCTTTCTTTTCAGGGTTATCAATGTCCTTAGTCCAAACATCGCTGATCTGAAGTTCAACATAGCCATATCCTACTGAGCTAGCATATTTCAAAAAATCAGCGAAAGAATATCCGGGAAAGTTATAATGAATAACGCCAAGTTTTTTCATAACAGGTCTCCTTATCATTAATTCAAAGATCCAAAAATTCTAATGTTTCTTAAAGTTTAACATTATAGTTATTAATAGTCAAAGCAAAAATGCTATGAGAGGTTTAACTTTAATAGTGCTATGGTTTTGACATTTCTAACATCCAATAAGGTATGTGTTCATAATCGTTTGTATCGTCAGCCTGCATAAAATGCAACAGTTCCTCATGCTTAGATAGAGGTTCTAACACTAATCTATGTTTTTCACCTAACTTAAAACGAGCCGCAGGCATAAGCTTCGATTCCCTCATCCCCCAAAACACGACTATTATTTCGTTATCTTTATATTCTCCACGTTCAACTGATATTATACGATATTTGATATAAGTTAAGCAATCGGAATATGCAACTTGATCTGGCTCTGGGACATTGGAAACTAAAATCACTTCGCCTATAATTTCCAAATCACCTATCTTTGGCTTTTCTATTTCTAATTTCTCTTGCTCTATTTCCTCAACCTTTGGTTTTTCAATAATTAGTTCGGGCTTTTTCTGCTCTATTTTCTTTTCAATCTTGCTTGGTTTAGGGATATTTATGATCTTCCATTGGCTATCGGGATTTGTAAGATCACGGGTTGGAAATTGCCATATAACGAGTTTTTTGCCAACTAAGGCATTTGGTCTGCGTGCCAATTGCTCACGCGAACCTGTCGCCCCTCCATCGTTAAGGGCGATCACATCTATTGATATGCCGAGATTATATGCCAAATGTTCTGACAAACCCGCATATTCTCCCCATCCCATCTCTTGCCGAGAGAATATATTCGTAAAACTATCACCCAATAGGACAATCGGCGAGTTTGTGTCTGGCTCACACGGGTCATCTGTTTTGCTGTCAATCACCTTCTCTATCTTAATAGTTTTTGGGCTAAAATAGGTATAATTTTTTGGGAAATCCAACATATCATAGAGGTCTCCATAACGAGTCACATCAGCCTCTTGCAGATCATAAGATTTTTTAGGCGTATTTTCCGTCCAGTTATTTGACAAAATTACATTAGATAGATATTTAGCGACTAACTTCATACCATAGGGCGACCAATGGGTATCTTGCTCTAAATAAAGCAATTTATCCGATTTCATTTTTTCATTCCATAAAAGATCAGTTGGATCAACTATTTTGATGCCTTTATCCGTCAATTTTTGGAAAAACTCGCTGGTGTGAGGATTTACTGCGGGACCATAAGTTGGTGAATATCTTTTAGTGAGATATTCTGGATATATCGTTGATTTGCCGGGGATCGGAAGCAAGATCAGATCAACGCCTTGTTCTTGCAAGGTCTGATGGAATGCAGAAATGGCTGACAACGGATCAAATTCCCTGTAAAAGTTAGATGACGGCTTATTGATGTGATCTAAACTTGTGCGATAGAACAACCAACCATCACGACCTATCACTACTTTATTATTACCATGATTTCCTAAATAGGATAATATTAACTGAAACCATCGTCTTGCATACTTTGAGACAATTGAATTGTCCTCTATCGCTTTTTCATAAGATCGCACTCTTTCAGCGGTTGGCAAACCACGAAATAAGCCAAGTTCAACAACAGGTTCACGATAATAAAACTCTTTGGCAAGCTGTGATAATGGCAATATCCCAATTATTAGGATAAAGCACAACGATAATATCCATTTTGATAGGTTTTTTGAATTTTTCATCTTTTAAAACTGGAAATACAAAAACGGGTTATAACTCTGCGTAAACATGGCAAATAGAGAGATAATAAATAATATTATCATAATTGCAACCTTGACAGGCGTTACTTTCTCTGCAATTTGCCAACTATGTTTACCAAACCAAACAATTATAGCACAGCAAAGGAAAATAAATAAATGGTATCTTGAATATATGATCGATCCTAATAACAAAGAACCTTGATGGGCATTAGAAATACCAAACATAGAAATTAGATATTTGATCGCTAAGCTTAGACTGTCTGCCCTGAAAAATACCCAAGTGATCAACACTATGAAAAAGTTTATTGTAATTCGCAAAGGCAACGGCAGACGGTGATATAAGCTCTCTTTTCCTCTCATTCTTTCATAAGCAAGCAAAATGCCATGAATGGCGCCCCATATAACAAATGTCCATTTAGCCCCATGCCATAGTCCGCCAAGCAACATAACAATAGCAAGGTTAAAATATGTCCGACGAATCCCTTTCCTGTTTCCGCCGAGAGGGATATAAAGATAATCACGAAGCCAAGTTGAGAGCGATATATGCCAACGACGCCAAAAATCTGTTATACTGTCTGCCCGATATGGAGAATTGAAATTCATTGGGAACTCAAACCCTATCATAAGCCCTAATCCGACAGCCATATCAGAATATCCGCTAAAATCAAAATATATCTGAAAGGCATAGCAGATAACCCCCACCCAAGCATCATACCACATAGGAGATATAGCACCAAACGTTGCATCTGCAACCTCCCCCATTGGGTTAGCAAGCATGATCTTCTTAGCAAATCCGATGATGAAAAGCAGAACACCTCTGGCAAATTTATCTATGGTATGTGTGCGAGTGACTAATTGATCTGCTACATGACTGTATCTCACAATAGGTCCTGCGATAAGTTGTGGAAATAAAGACACATAGCAGGCAAAATCTAACAATGATTTAGCAGGCTTGACTATACCGCGATATAGATCAATAGTATAACTCATCGCTTGGAAAGTGTAAAATGATATGCCTGTTGGAAGAACTATCTTTATGATCTGAAATCCTGTCCCGCCAAACGCTTGCAAGATCGCATTTAGATTTGATTGGACGAAGACGAAATACTTAAAAAATCCCAAAAGCCCAAGACTACCGACAACAGACAGGACAAGCCCTAATTTTCGCTGGAATGGAGAAGGTAGATTTGCATCCTCTGAACCTTTGTTTCTGCCCAAATTCCATTTGCCCGTGATCATCAATCCGCAGACATAGTTCAACAAAGTAGAGAACATCATCAGAAAGACAAACCACGGATTAGCCCAGCCATAGAATATATAGCTTGCCAGGGTAAGCAAGGCGTGTCTCCATTGCTTTGGAGATACATAATAGAGCAATAGCACTATCGGCAAGAAATAAAAGACGAATAGATGAGACGAAAAAACCAATCTGATCTCCCTTTTATGGCAGTTTTATTAAATCCCAAGGCGCCCAATAATTATAAAGGTCTCTTGCTGCGGTAGTCCATATAACAAGCTTTTTACTTTGGATAACGTTTGCACCTCTTCTAGCAAGATTTTTCCTAATTCCCGGACCGCTACCATAGGCAACCATCAAATCCACTGGCATCCCTAACTCTTTTGCTATATGAGCTGATAGTCCTGCATATTTAGGGTCTTCAACCTCAAAAACTCCACAGAAACTATCTCCTAATATAACAATTGGACTGGATTCATCGTCCTTATAAATACTGCCATCAGGGTTTAACACCTGTTGTGCAACAAGGGACATCGGACGATAAGTTATCTTTTCGTTATCTGGTAACATATCCCTTATGTCTCCGCCTCTATTAAATTTAACCTCTTTAATCTTGTATTGGATAGGTTTCTTGCAGACATCACTGAACCAAGGATATTTTTTGATCTTGTCTGCGATAATTTTCGCCGATATATACGCCCCATTAGGTGACCAATGAGTGTCCTGTTTCATATAAATAGATTCATCGTCTTTTCTCGCATTGACAAGGGCTGGCAATAGATCAACTACTTCAACGCCTGCGGATTCTAACTCCAACATAAGTTTACGGGTATATGGTGTCACATAAGGGTTATCAGGCGAAGAGATCTTATCTGAAATCTTATCGGGATAGATCTCAGTTTTTTCAGGGATAATGACGAAAAGGAAATCAATACCTTTTGCTTTAAGCTGGTTTTTGAAGTCAACGATAGCGGGAAATGGGTCTCTGTTATTCTGTTGTTTTCTTAGATCACCGCTTGTCAAATATTCCATAGAGCCTCTGAAGAAAAGCTGTCCATCTTTGCCGATAAAGCCTTTGATCTCCGCTGGTCGCTCTTTCAATTTCCTTTCTATGTCTTGGCGAAATTCTGCAAGGCTTTCTGCCCATTTCTCCCAATCCCCATTGCCCCATCGTTGTAACTCTTCATTTAACCGTTGTATATTGCTCATTTCCCCTGTTTTGTTGTCTCTTTTCACTACGAAGACATTATATAAAATTGTCCCATAAGGATTGCCACGAATGATAGCTGTTGCATTATTTATTTTTAAGCCATTAAGTTCACGGATGATCTCAGGTTCTGTCTTATCATTTGGAAATTGCCTTTGAGTTTTCATATCAAGCGTCTCTGTCTTGACGCCTTCATACCATTTAGCAGAAATTTTATAAAAGTAGTCTCTGATCTCATCGTCGGTAAGTTCATAAGCTAAATATTTGGATCTGAGTTGATTTAATAGTTCATTAGAATATTTGGATTTATCTATAAGCCCGTATATTTCCTTATAACCGTCTCCGTCTTCATCGTCAACTTCTTTTAAGAAATCCATATTCGGTTCAAACTCTATTTTAACCCAAATCTCATTTTTTGATGATATATAAGCTGTTGCGATCTTCTGAACAGGTCTTATAATAGCATCATTGCCCCATTTCTCTTTTGTCACGTTGAGACCGATCTTCATTAACTCTATCGTCTGATCATAATCCCAATCAGCGAGAAAGTCTATCATCGGATCCCATGCCATAGCATTGACCTTATCATCGGGAGTTAATGGAGTTTGCTCAATCTTATCTTTTATTGACGTTATTGATCCGCCAAAATTGAGATCATTGAGTTTCGGCATATTTTGCGGTGGTGTAAGATTAGGGGAATCTGGACGATAGAAAAATGGATTTTTATCGTATGCGTTAAAATCTAAATTTGCGAGTGTAGGCTTAGTGATTAACCTCATCATAACCTTTGACTTTGTGCGCATAAATGATGAGTTAAATTTATCTATGGTAGCGGAGTCATCAGAGAAAGAATTTCCAGATATTATAAAAAGGCATAGAATAATAGTGGACAGAATTCTTATTATCATTGTGTTTGCCTCCATCATCAGTCGGTATTCAAAGTTATCATATGGCGAATAAACTATGCGATAATAGGTTTATCATTTATCCGTTTCCAAATTTCTTTTCTCCGCCTTCATTCAACGTTGAAAGACATATTAGGGTTGACATAGGTATATTTTTATTATTTGAATAGAAGGGTTTATAAAAAATAAATAAATAAATGGTGAGATACTAACTAAAAACAATGCAGAATATTTAGCTATGGAATAACACAGCGTCACAGAATTTTTCCTAAATGTTTCAGTATCTAATCAATGGATTGAGTTTTCCACTTTCATATATATAAGCTTGCCTGCCTTTGAAATATTGTTCATATACTTTATGCCAATCGCTGTTGTTAAGTCCCCAAGATTTGTTTGGTCCTAATTTAAAATAGACAATATCTGCTTCGTTTAAGCTTTTAAATGGGTAGTCGCTTAATGGTGCATCTCTTGTGTATGGGATAAATATCACTGCATTGTGCAAATCCTGTTGTTTTACAATTCTTGGCAACTTTTGATAGACGTCACTCCAATTTTGATAAGGCTTGGCAATATAAACATAAGTATAAACCGTGTTTATCGTCAAAATTAATAGCAGAATAGAGATTATGACTATCGGAATTTTTGTAGGAATTTTGCGAATCCAACCATAAACTATGAACATACCACGAGCAACAATCGGGATTATCCCTAATAAAGTGCATTCCGTATAATATCTTGCATTGACAGGTGTAACGCCCCAAGTTGATCCCTCAAAATAGAAAAAGAAATATAAAGCTAAATTAAATATTAAAAATGAGAAAAAGAAAAAGTCAAAGCGATTTCTTGATGAGTGAAATAGCGGTATAAGCATTAAAATAATCGGAAATGCTAACGGAATAACGCGGATAGTCAAAAAACGTTCATGTGATTGCCAGTTTGCTGAGAAATGAGTCTCAATATCAAAATCGTTGGCAGATGTAACTTGATATAACCTATTAGCTTGATCATCTGCGAAGATATTTCTGTTTGTATCAGCCTTTACATTTAGCCCTGATCCCGTTATTTCCCATTTTTTCGGTTCAAGATACCATTTCCAAACCTCTTTGAGTTGTCCTTTGAATTCATCGCTTACAAGTGTTCCGTTTGAATCTGAGTTGACCTTGAAAAAACCATATTTTATATCCAAATTACCCGAGTTTGGATTAACGCCTGCAAAGATACCGACTTCATAAGGAGGTTTTAGTGACATATTCGTTGGACCAACTTCAATCCAATCTTTATCTGTATCTGTCTTGAAATAGCCGAAGTATTGATCGCCGTGCTTTACAATACGCATAGAAAGTTCCGCTTTGCCGTATGAGCAGGAAAAGCCTTGTGCAGAGCCAGTAAGTCCTGGACTGGATTGGTCATTCCTAGTCTGAAATTGTATAACACCAGTTCCGTCTGAATGTCCCCAAAGTTTAAGTATTACCCAATTGTTATCAGTAGGGCTTTTAGCGATCAATCCTACTACAACTGAATCAGTATAAGTATGGAAAGATCGCAATATATTTGGGCGATAATATCCCCAGCCGAGAGTATTAAAACTTATGCAAGGTATCGTATGTCTCCATATCCTTTCAATTGCCCATTTTGGCGTAAACACGAAGGCGTTATCCAAGTTTGGTTCATAGCTTTCCATACGTTTGCCAAAGCCAATTTTATCATAAGGCTGTGCTACGTTATGTGTAAATTTAAGCGGACTGCCTGTAAAGTAGTAATTCCACGCCATACAAAGAACCATCATAAACGCAAATGGCAATAGGAATATAAGCATTCTGTTTAAAAAAACACCATTAATAGAGAATTCACGAGAAGGTATATATACGCTCATTTTCCTTAACGTTTTAAGGTTGATCATTTGCTTGATGTTTAATTTCGTTATCCAATAAATCGCCATAATCGCACCAGCAACACCAAATGCAATTGCAGGCATAGGTCGCGTATTAAAAGCATATCCAAGTGAAAATCCAGAAGCTATTGGAAGTAGCCAATTCTTTCTTTTTCGCAAAGCACTTATAATGCTCTGAGGAAATCTTTTTGGCGATCTGTAATATGATTTGTAAGTATTATTAACAGGATTGATATTTTTCAATGTCATTATTAGACATAACACATATATAGCCAAATAAAATCTGCTAACCGATTCGCTAAACCAGTTACAACCCATACCAAGAGTTGCTGGCGAGATAAGCCCTAAAATGATTGCGATTAAAGCTATTGTCTTATTGTAAGATTTAAGGACTATTAGGTATAGAAAAAGTAAAGCTAATCCTGTGGCGATTGCTGGGATTATCCACGGGGCATTGAAGAATTCGCCGAACATAAGCATAAACGCATTGCCGAAAGGATATTTTGAATACCATTTGCCGTTGAGGATATTTATATGTGGCGATGAGGAAAAGCCATATTCAGGTGGGGCAGGATAACATAATTTTCCTCTCTCAAAAATTTTTGCTTGAAAGAGATATGACACTGTGTCTGGCTCAAAATACGAGAATTTGAAGTAAATCCAGCTCAGAATAATTGAAAGCACTGTCCCTAATAAACATATTGTCAATATAATGATTTTTCTATTCATAACCACTTAATATCTCTTTCATATTCTACACATTTTTATCACCTGACTATAAAGGTCACTTTCGCTGCGCGACCTTCATCGTCCATACACATAACGACGTGTTTTCCCACAGTTGGCGTGATAAAGACCTTTTCCGCTGGTGAACCATTAAAGATCATCTTTGAGTTCAAAAACCAATAAAGACTTCGGCTGTCGTTTGATATTGATGCAGAGAGCAATATTTTTTGATATTCCAAATCAACACCTTCACGGATTATATATTCAGAATTGTCAGACGGCGATCTGATTACAGGACCTTCTCCTGATGCAACAACTGGGCATTCAGGAAAATGAGGGGGAAGTTTATCAACTACTACTCCATTTTGTTCAAGCCAAGTAGCTATTTCAGGCGGCCATATAACGAAGGTTTTCATTTCGTAATCCCTTCCTATACGACAATTTGAACAAAGCCTCAGTCCTGTCTCTTTATCAATTGCAATTGCCCTGTGCATGTTACACTCTTGATATGGAGAGACACCCGGAATATATAATTCAGTTTTAGAATGGGGACAATTTGGCGACATACACATTCCACTAAGCGAACAGACCTCACGCTCTTTGACATCAGATGGCTGAACATACCATTGTTTATTTGACCTCGCAGACAAGGCATTAAACAGGTCAAATAAGATAGGCGCTGCGGATTCTGAACCGACCAATGCTGGCACACCAACACCATTGAAGTTTCCTACCCAAACACCAATAGTGAACTGAGGCGTATATCCTATACTCCATGCGTCCTTATGACCATAAGAAGTGCCTGTCTTCCATGCTACCTTTGGCAAATTAACCGCAGATTCCCAACATGTTGGCAGATCAGGACGATCAACTTCTGTCAACATTTCGGTCAAAATATATGCTGTCCCTTCTCTCAAAAGCCTTCTGCTGATATTTTTGTCAAGATGCGGAGGGACGACCTCATCTGATCTAACAAAAAGCCTTAATTTGTTATCACGTTTTGTTTCCCCAATGGTCAACTTGTATGGAGAAAACCTGCCCATATCAGCCAATACCGCATAAAGATTGGTTAATTCTAATAATGTAACCTCACATCCACCTAATACAAGCGATAGTCCATAATGCTCTTTAGGTTCAGTTAAGGTTGTGATGCCTGCATTTTTGAGGAATTCATAAAGTCCATCTTCACCAAGCTTGGCGGATAGATTTATAGCAGGGATATTAAGTGAATGACGTAATGCCTCTTTTGCTGAGATAAATCCCCTATATTTTTCATCATAATTCTCAGGTTTATATCCAGAATAATCAACAGGGACATCGCTTAAGATTGACTGTGGGGATATTATACCACGATCAATGGCAAGTGCATATACAAAAGGCTTCAACGCTGACCCGGGCGATCTTGGAGACATAGCACCGTTTACTTGTCCTTCTGATGAATTATCAAAAAAATCAACAGACGAGACCATCGCGAGAACTTCATGTGTTTCTGTATCCATGACAACGACAGCACCATTTGTAATTCCGTGTGATTTGAGAGGATCAAGACGCCTTCTGAGTGTGTCTCTTGCAAGCATTTGAATATTGATGTCTATCGTTGACATTATTTTATTTACGCCCGGATACATATCTTTCAGTTTTAAGGCAAGTTGAGGGGCATGGAAAGGCAAAGAAAATCTTTCAGTAGGTATCGGCTCGTTAATAGCTTCGTCATACTCCTGTTGACTTATTTTATGATTTTCCAGTAGTCGTCTAAGCACTTTATCCCTTGCTTTTATAAGTAGATGTGTATTCGGTTTATTATTTATTGTCCTGTCAGGTCTTAAGATCGTTGGGGAATTTGGAATTACTGCAAGAAGTGCTGACTCGCCGAGACTTAAATTTTTCTGATCTTTATTGAAATAGAAATATGAAGCGGAGGCAGAACCTACAATATTTCCACCATAAGGGGCTAGATTAAAATAAAAGCTGAGTATTTCGTCTTTGCTGAAAGAAAGTTCAAGCTGAAAAGCCCTGATCATCTCAATCAGTTTGCTTTTGATCGTTCTCGGTTTTGGCTCCATCATTCTAGCGACTTGCATAGTGATAGTTGACCCACCACAAACTATCTCGCCTGCTTTAATATTAGTTATCAATGCCCTAAGAATTGATATTGGATTAACGCCGAAATGATACCTAAACCACTTATCCTCATAGTTGATAACTGCCATTTTTAGATTTGGTGATACATCATCAATATCCGCGGGGATTCTCCACATCTGATCGGGTGCAGTGAATCCACGGAGAATTTTTCCGTTGCGATCAAATACGATCACCGATGGCATAGGTTTTAGGCGATACATCGGTATCGGAAAGAAGATTTTTCCTATTATCATAAATAGAATAATCAGGACAGAGAAGGATAAGACGCAAAAACCGAGATATAACCCTGCCCTAAAAGCGACGTATTTTTTAGTATTTCCTGATTTAAATCGCCAAGGCATTATCAGAAATTTGAGCAATTTGATGAACATATTAGTCAACTTTAAGATTCTGTTCTTAGAGGTTTATGTCTTCCTTTTGTAGCTAAAAAAGCACATAAAATAATCAATATCGCACCGACAATTAGGAATATTAATCCCCAGCTAATATGCACATGCTCAATTGCGATATTAGTTAATTTTTTTGTGAGTTTAGCTGTTAATTTCTCGCCTAATATTTTTTCAGCAGTTGATCTGGCAGAGTATAGCTTTCTTATGACTTGAATTCCTCTAACGGATACAACCGCCAAAAGTGCAAAGCCAGAAAACCACAAAAGAATGTAACGTTTTGCTACGACAAGAAAGATGGATATAACCGCGATCAGTATTACAATAATCGCTTCTAATTTGCTGTTATCATAAAAACTTATTCCACCGACAAGAGGGATTTTCACAAGCGGGATAAATACGCCAAGAATCAAAAGTATTGAGCCGATTATACCAATTATCTGCTTAAAGCCCATATTTTACTCCTTATAATACTCATAATTGAATTGAGACACATTACTTGATTTTCCAAAGTTATTTATGCAGTTCTGTATAAACCGCTAAACCAATATCTTGTAGCCTATAAGGTTTTTGGAGAAATTGACCTGCGCCAAGCTCTTTTGCCTTTCTTACTCTATCTGTCTCTGAATAACCACTCACAATTATCGCTTTCGTTGGACGGATTTCAACGATCCTTTGATAAGTTTCACACCCGTCAATTCCAGGGTCCATAATCATATCCAAAATTATTAAGTCAACGGGATTTTGCTTTATATATTCAATCGCCTCTTCTCCACTGGATACGGTTGCAACATCATATCCTAAGCTTTCTAAAATCTTAGAGGTAACGATTCTCATACAAGCAATATCGTCAACGACAAGTATTTTCTCGTTATTTCCTCTATATTGATCAATTGGAATATCTGCTTGCTGTTCAATCGCTTCTTCTGTAATTGGAAAATATAATTCAAAGATCGTCCCGACGCTTTCTTGGCTTTGAACATTAATATACCCTTTATGAGTCTGCATAGTATTCCACACGACTGATAAGCCTAAACCAGTTCCGCTCCTACCCATCGCTTTTTTAGTATAGAACGGTTCAAATATCCTTTTTAGGTCTTCCTGTGGTATCCCAGTTCCCTGATCAGCTACACTTAAAACGACATAATTCCCTTCATAAATGCTGTCATATCCATTGATTGCTTTATCAACATAGCGGTTTTCCGTAGAAACAGTTATTTTCCCTCCATTTGGCATCGCTTCTGCTGCATTTATTACTAAGTTCATCAATGTTTTGTGTATCATATGCGAAGAACCTAAAATATTGTATAAATCTCTGTCTAATAGTGTCTCAAAAGTTATTCTGGGATAACGATTCATCAGTTCAATATATTCTGGCGATTTTTTATAATCCTCAACAAGTTTATTTAAGTCCAAAGGTTTCATTTCTGCTGTGCTACTCCTCGTCATCGTAAGCAAATCTGATACAATAGCAGATGCTCTCTCCCCCGATTCTTTTACAGTATTAATAACATCTCTTACTTTCTTATTTTCAGGTGTGTCTGGAATAGTCCACAACAGATAGTCTGGATAAGTTACCATCCCTGTGAGAATGTTGTTAAGATCATGTGCAACTCCGCCAGCCAATCTGCCCAAGCTTTCCATTTTTTCTTGTCTTGCGACACGTTCTTCAAGCTTTTTTCGTTCCTCTTCTACTCTCTTACGTTCTATAATCTCCTGTTGAAGTTCTTCATTTACCTTGAAGAAGTCCAATATTAACCTTGCCAATTCGCCAAATTCATCACGCTTTTTCTGGATTTTACTCACATAAGTAATGTCTTTTGTCTTTAAACTCTTGGACAACAGTTGCAGTGGATTGACAACGTAGTATGAGAGTGTTACAAAAATGAAAGTTGCAAAAATAACACAAAACAAAGCAAAGAGAATTAATTCGTTCCTAAATATATTGTTAGCAATAGGCAATAGATTAGATTCAAATTCAATATTAATATATCCAATAGGATTATTATCCCAAGCGTTTAGTGCTTTCGTAAAAGTGATTATATTTTTCTTTTGAGATAAAGCCAAATTGTCGTTATCAGGATATTGCATAATTTCTACTTTACCATTAGTTAGTTCTGATAATTCTGTGATATATTTTTTATCCAATAAACGACTAACAAAAAAGTATCCTTGAGGCGGTGTTTTTCTTTCATTATCAGTTGAAGGATGTATAGTTGCGCCGCGAATTTCTAATATGCCTTTATCTGTATTGATAAAAAAATGGCAAAAACGTTTTTTCCCAAGGAGTTTTGTAATAGCCTCTTTAGGAATAGGGATATTTTTTAAGTTAATGTCATTCAGATTATTTAGAGAATAAGCCAATGAGGAATCTTTTGTATATATCCATATAGCGTTAGCCTTATAGCTTGTTAAAACAGGTTGATCTACCTCAACAGAAGCCCATGGATTATTTTTACTATTGTTGACAAATTCAACCATCTCATCCCAATATGTATAATCATAAGCGAATGTTTCTAATAATCGTCCTTCTAATTTTAGAAGCCTATTGATGTTCGCTTCTTTATCAACTTTCTCATTTTGAATTAAAGATATTAAACCTCTTTTTTCTATTTCATATTGAATCAATATTCCTGCTAAGACCAGAGACAAAATTAAGAGTAATAGAACAGACAATTTTACACGTATATTCATTTTTTAATAAACCCTCCCATTGAGTTAGGTATTATATTTGCTCAAAATATCTTTTCCGTTCCCAATCTGTGACAGCTCGGTCAAACAGAGCTTGTTCAGTCTCAAAAAAGTGTATATAATGCTCAACGACTTCATCGCCGAAAACTTGGCGGGCAAAATCACTTTTTTTGAATTCATCAATGGCTTCTCTTAGAGTATAAGGCACTTTTGGCAGTTTTTCAGCCATATAAATATCACCGATAAATGGTTCTGGAGGCTCAATTTTATTCCGTATGCCATCTAAACCAGAGGCAAGGACAGCGGAATATAATAAATATGGATTAGCATCTGCACCGGGAATACGAGATTCTATCCTCAGAGATTGACCTTTGCCGACTATGCGAAATCCAGCAGTGCGATTATCATAACTCCAAGCTAACTTTGTCGGCGCCCATGAGCCAGATTGATAACGTTTATACGAGTTTATAGTTGGTGCATAGAATGGCATCAATTCCCTTACATGAGCGATCCAACCACCTAAAAACCATCGGAATAAATCTGACTCACCAGAACCATCATTTGTAAATAGATTACAATTTAAATTTAAATCCCAAAGGCTAACGTGGACATGGCAACTTGATCCTGCGAATTTAGGATCAAACTTCGCCATAAAAGTAACGGATAATCCTAACTGATCTGCTAATTCTTTAAGGCATTGCTTATAAAGAATATGTCTATCTGACATTGTAAGCAGATCGGAATAACGTATATTAAGTTCGTGTTGACCTGGTCCCCATTCACCTTTGCTAAACTCAACAGGGATACCACTTTGAGAAAGATGCTTACGAGCAGAAGAATTAAGGATTTCCTCTCGTGTTCCTTGAAGTATATGATAATCCTCTATATATGCCGAGAAAGTTTTTAAATCTTGATAATGCTTGGAACGTGCATCATTGTATGAATCATTAAATATAAAATATTCAAGTTCCGATGCACCTTGTGGCATAAATCCCATTTCATTAGCAATATTTATTTGACGTTTTAATATGCTTCTTGGTGCAACTGGAATAAGCATTTCGTTATTATCGTAAATATCACAGATCACGATCGCTGATCTATCTAACCATGTAGCTTTACGGAGCGTTTTCATATCGGGGACACAATGGAAATCGCCATATCCCAAATCCCAACTTGCGAATTTATATCCAGGGATAGGCTCCATTTCCATATCCACAGTAAATAGATAATTACATGCGTGCATGCCTGATTTAGCGGTATGATCAAGAAAAAAATCTGCATCAATACGTTTCCCCAAAAGTCGCCCATATAGATCAGGAAAAACAGTCACTACTGTTTCTATTTCGGTTGAATTGACTTTTTCCCTTAACTCATCAATAGTAAGCATACCTTTAATATCTTTCTTGATCATAAATTTTCCCCTTTTATATTGTCTTTTTTTGAGAATATGCTTTAGCAGCATCTACAAATGATTTGAAAAGAGCAAACATAGGAGGGCTATTTTCCCACATTCGCTCAGGGTGAAATTGCACTCCGATAGCGTAAGAATGTTTTATGCTTTCAATGGCTTCTATAACACCATCGCGGGCAGTAGCAGAAATCACAAAGTCAGGAGCGACATCCTTCACTGCTTGATGATGGAAAGTATTTACCATTATATCAGATAGCCCCATTATATCAAGTAATTTGCTTCCAATCCTTACTTCAATAGAATGTGTGCCGTGTGAACCAGGGGCTGACTGGCGATGCTTTATAGCATTACTAAACTGTGATGAAATATCCTGATAAAGCGTCCCCCCAGCAGATACATTCAAAGTCTGTATCCCTCTACATATACCGAATATCGGAATATCGGCAGAAAGAGCCTTAGCTGATAAAAATATCTCAATTTTGTCTCTGGCGACATCAACTCTGCCTAATGCAGGATGAGGTTCTTCACCAAAATATGATGGGTCTAAGTCAACTCCACCAGAAAGCAGTAAACCGTCTATAATATTGATATATTCTAAAAACGATGACTCTTTTTGCACTAATGGAAGGACGATTGGAGTTCCACCTGCATTTTCTATTGCAAAAATATAATCGTTTAGGATTCTGCTATCATTTGTATTTTCATCACTTGTTCCGCATGTTATACCGATAATAGGTTGCATATAAATTTCCTTATTTTTCTTGATAAATATCAGTTTCCTAAGATAAAATCCGATCAAAACTAAGAGCGATAATCAATAGACCAAGTTCCATCAGCATTTAAACGAGGAGAATTGCCCCAACATCTCAAAGCATTTTCACTTGCGTGATATTCTTTAAGATATTCTGTCAATATATCGTGCATCTGCTTTACTATATTTTCATTGTCAGATGCGATATTATTTTCTGCCATTGGGTCTATGGTTAGATCATAAAGTTCAGGAGTTCCATTAGCCCCAACAGGTGCATAACCCCATTTTGATGTTATAATAAATGGTGTGCTGGCTTTCGCTGGAACAGAGCCTATCTCTTTTGATATGGTATGGCATCCGCATATAACAACGTCTCTATGATGTCCTGATCCATTTCTAATACACTCAGCAAAGGACTTTCCATCAAACGGGTCTGGAGGATTTACCTCAACCTCTGCAAGTTCACAAACTGTCGGTAGAAAATCTATTGGCTGTGCCATTATGTCAAGGCTTTTTCCGCCAGAGATTTTAGGGACTGATATTAGAAATGGAATATGACTTATCTCAGGATATAATGGCCAATATCTGCTATCATTTTCGCTAATATTGCTTTTTCCTGTTCGTTCATGCTCTCCGATGGACATACCATGATCAGTCGTGACAATAACAACGCTATTTTCCCATAGTTGAAGGTCGTCAATCTTTTGTAATATCCTTCCGATCCAGCGATCTACTAATTCTGCTTCAGCACAATAATGCGCTCTGAGATTGAGAAGTTCGGCTTCTGTATAAGCATCTGATCGCCCATAGTTTGGGTGCAACATCGGTATTCCGTCATAATCGGGTGTATATCTCTTGACCATATATTCAGGCGGGTCCCAAGGTTCGTGAGGATCAAAGAAATCTACCCACAAAAAGAAAGGGCTATAATCATAATTTTCTTCAAGCCACTTGATCGCCATTTGACCTGTTTGTGATGGGAAAGTTTCAGATTCAAGCCTCCAATATCTATTATGCCAGCGATGCGTATCTACTAACGGGTGACCTTTATACATCGGACTTAAACGAGTTTTTTCAAATGGCATAACTTTTTCTATGGGGTCGTTGAGGTGAAGCAATGCTTTATCGCCTTCTTGCCCGCGATTTTGCACAGCAGCATCAAATCCAAATTGAAATCTGGAATTAAATAAATGAGGACAATCACAGATAAGCTGTGTTGCGTAACCCTTGGCGTTTAAGATTCGCGCTATATGATTTCTTCCGCTTAGGTCTATTGGTTGCCAGCCATAATTGACCCAGCCAAGCCTTCCAGTTGCTATATCAGTTCTATGGGGAATAGTCGGAAAACTGCTCGTATAAAATCCCTCTATTGATATTGCTCGCTCAGACGAAAACCTGTCAAGCTCAGGTGTGCGAACAGGCATAACTTTTGAACGATTGAATAGGTTATCGTAGCGAAAAGTATCAGTTATTATCAAGATAATATTATACATATTTTCTCTCCTTTGTTTAATGGATAATAGATTATAAACATATTTAATATCATATTTTCACATTATTATCAACTAAAAAGCTACAATTGCCCTATTATTCTGTTTGCTTGACATTACAAAATCTAAGTAGTAGAATAGCGAATGTCAGTTAAAAGTTAAAGGTTAAAGTTTGAAGGTTAAAGGTTAAATTAATTCATAGATACAATATGCAATATGAAAAGTAAAATTACTTGGCGAGCTATAATTATCGCTACTTTGCTGATATTTCCAAATAACTATTGGATAATGCAAGTTGAAGGTGTATGGAATACAGGACACTCAACATGTCTCTCGTTAATGTGGCATGTTGTCATAAATCTCCTTGTGTTAATTCTCATAAATGTATTCATAATTAAAAAGCTACTGCCAAAATATGCCCTAAACGAAGGAGAATTGATCGTCATCTATGCGATGCTAACATTAGGGGCAAGCATAAGCGGACGAGACATGCTTCAAATACTAACACCAGTTATGGCATGGGCATTTTGGTTCGCTAC
>DTPJ01000088.1 GCA_011334435.1 Candidatus Poribacteria bacterium
GAATAATATTTATTTATAGAGGTCTCCAATGACAAAATCAAGTCCAAGCCTTGACAATGCTGATTTGCTTGGAACTGCGGTTTTCTGATCCCAATCCACAAGCTCTAAATATTCTTTGATCATAGTCTCTTTGTCAATTGATACATCTTTTAAGGGACCTCTTGTCAAAGGTGGTCTGCCTATTATTCTTCCTGAGAATTCTCGTTCAAGGGGATTATGCCCTTCACGTAAGTTGAACACATGTCTTAACGTGCCGATTCTCTCACCCGTGATTTGACATTCATCAAGCGAATAATCCCAACCTGTGACAGAACTCATAAACTCTGGAAGAGAGTCAACTGGCATAGAAGAATAACCGAACATACACAGACCAGCGACATTAACTATGTGCATAAGATTCATAAGCTCTCTTTGAAGTTTGGCTCTTCCTGTATAGACTCTTGGCTCTGGTTTTGTAAGGTCCATACCTGATCCCGGAGTAATAAGTTCTCCCCCTTGGGTATGACGGGCAGGAGTGGCATCAATAAGATATGTCACAGTTAGACCATGAGTGAATTTTGGATCGTGCATTGGAACTTCCTGCCCAGCGACATGGACAGCGTATTGCCCCGCTCCTTTGCCGATTTTGTCAGCAGCGATCTTCGCTCCGTCTGCCAATATATCGCCAAATCCTTCGCGTTTAGCTAATTTTTCTGTCATAGCAACTATGGCTTCTGCATTGCCCCATTTTAACTCAATCCCATCTGTATCTTCTTTTGTTATTATACCATTTTCATAGCACTCAATAGCAAAAGCTATCGTGCATCCCGCAGAGATCGTATCAAGTCCCATTTTATTACAGATTTCATTGAGTTTAATGATTGACTCAATGTTGTCATTCAGACACATTGTGCCGTAACTTCCGAGAGTTTCATACTCAGGTTTATGAGTGGTAGAAGCAAACGGACCGGATACAACTTTAACATGTCCTCCACAGCCGATAGGACATCGCCAACAGGCATATCTCTTTTCTTGGTATGCGATAACTGCATCATCGCTAATTTTAGTCGCAGTTGGGAAGACTTCCGACCCGGCATCAGACCAGTTCTTTACAGGGGCATCTCCGCTTTCAGAAGCACCTGCGGTTATTCCCGCTGTCCCATATTTTTTCAAAACATCACCAAACCCAGAGATTGTGTTTATATAAGCACGTCTTAATGCCATAGTTCGTTGTTCATCAGCTAATGGCACTTTCATATCACCGAGAACTGCCAATGCCTTCAATTTTTTTGATCCCATGACAGCACCGAGACCCGATCTGCCCGCTGCACGTCCTTTGTCGTTAATGACACAAGAGATCAATGACAGCTTTTCCCCAGAAGGACCTATACAAGCAACATTTGTCTTTTTTCCATGCTTTTCTTTAAGTAGGTCTTCTGTCTCGTTGGTATCCTTACCCCATAGCCAATCTGCATCTTTTAATTCCGCTTTCCCATTCTCAATGAAGAGATAAACAGGTTTTTTTGATATGCCTGTGAAAAATACGCCATCATATCCAGAGAATTTTAAATTAGGTCCGAATTCTCCGCCAGAGTTTGCATCTCCCCATGTCCCTGTCAACGGTGATTTGCCAACTACGACGTACCTTGATCCTATAACTGCGGGAGTTCCTGTCAAAGGACCTGTCAGAAATCCTAACATATTTTCTGGACCAAGTGGGTCAACGCCCGGCTTCTGCCTATCATACATTATTTTTGCTGCAAGACCATACCCGCCTATGTATTTTCGGAGTATTTCCTCTCCGAAAAGTTCCTCTTTAATCTCCCCATTAGATAGATCAACAAAAAGGATTTTTGCCGATCCATTACCCATATATCCTCCAGCCATTCTTTTTCTCCTTTCTATTGCCATTCGGTTTTTGCCTGAGTTATTAATGAATATTTAACTTAACCTATATTTTATCTTGCGTATATATTACCAAAATCAACAAGAAAAAACAACAAAATCTTTCTGATACTTAGAACGATAGTTCAGACGTTTCAAAAATCCCCCTTTTATTCCCACAGGCGTTAAGTTAAGGACTTTTAACCCCGAAGGGGTGATATATTTATAGAAAACACATAAATAAAAAACCTTTTAGCTCCGTCAGGAGCGACATATTTCCCCATCATATTTCGCTCCGCTTCCGCTTTGTATTTTGGCGTTTATCGTTTCTATAAATATGGCGCCCCTTCGGGGCTAAAAACAACATTATCTCACGTTAAAAATAACGTTTTTCCCTTAACTTAATGGCTATGCCTTTTATTCTCACTTTTTCCAAAGGGAGACTTTTAGGGCTTTCTCCAAAATTCGTTATTTTGTTACTACGCTTAGACTTCCAATCTGAACATAAGGTGTCAAAAGTGAACCATATACCCATTCAGATTTATCGCCGATGGCAAGTATATTTTTCAATGCGTCATAAGTATTGCCCGCAAGCATAACATCTTTTACACGTCCTACTATCTCACCATTTTCTATCTTATAGCCAAGCTGAACATTTACAGAAAATTCACCACTTATAGGATTGCCTTGCCCTAATCCCATAACGCTTTCAACGATCAAGCCTTCTTTTGTGTTTTTAACCATTTCTTCAAAAGATGTCTCCCCTTCTTTTATTACTAAATTTGTAGGATTACATCCGATCCCATGACCAGTAGTCTTAGTTCCTGATCTGCCAGCGGTATCAAGGTCATAAAGAAAACTTTTCACTATCCCTTTATCAATTAAAGGTGTGACTTGATGTGGGACACCCTCATCATCATACTTGCGACTGGCACTTGCGTAGTCAATTAAAGGATTGTCAATAAGCGAAAAACGTTCATCAGCTATTTTTTCGCCGAGTTTTCCTGCAAGCGGAGATGAGCCAAGAAAAACATTTTTTCCGTTAAAGCCCAACTCCAAAGCCAACAAAAGCACTTCCATTCCGCTTGGCGTAAAAATAACGGGCATATTACCTGATTTAATAGTTGCGGTATTCTCTGCCATCTTGAATAATTCAACAACTCTGTTTGCAATTGATATATGATCTATATCTCGCCTCTTACAGCCAAAGCCATATCCCGCTTCTAATATATCATTTCCTCTAACTAATACCCCAAATACACCGGTGCTGAAATGTGTCTCTTCGTCAGTAAATTTTACTCCGCTTGAATTAGCAAATTCCCTTTTTAATACGTTTTTGTCAACGCCAGCGTAAACCATTATATTCGGATTGTATTGTTTAACCAAATCCATCATTTCTTGACTAATTTTGACCATTTCGGTTTTACTTACTGGAATTACTTTATCATCGTAGATTTTAACATCAGTGCCTTCTTGGGGATTTGGGAACTGAAAGTGTGCAGAACTGCCGAATTCCGCACATTCTATCGCTCTTGCTACAACCCCATCTAAGTCATTTATATCTGTGGTGTTAGATAAGCCTACTTTGCCGTTTAGGACAACCCTTAACCTTATGTCTGTCCGTTGTGATGACTCAACCGATTTGAGCTTATCACTCTCAAAGGAGACTCTGGTATGTTCACTTTGTGTCAATAACGCCTGCGCCCCCTGGGCTTTTTTCATCGCTTTTTCAATCAATGTTTCTGCTATCATTACTGCCTACCTCCTACCACGACGTTTTGTATTCTGATATGAGGACCACCAAATCCAACTGGCAATGGAGACTGTGCACTCTTTCCACAACCGCCCGGTCCGCCCGGCGCCCATTCTAATTTATCTCCGATCATATCAATATTCAAAAGTGTTTCAAAGACATTTCCAGTCAAAACTACATCTCTGATCAATTCTGCTATTTTCCCATCTCTTATCATATAAGCATAAGCGGCGCTGAATGTGAACATCTCCATAGCTGTTTGTCCGCCGATCATGTCAAGAGCATAAATACCTAATTTCACATCTTTTATCATATCTTCAAAAGATGAGTTGCCTTTATCTATATAAGTATTTGTCATTCTCACAATAGGGGGAAATTGGTATCCTATTGATCTGGCATTGCCTGTTGGCATTTCTCCCATTTTTGCCGAAGTCTCACGAGAATGTAACCTTCCAACAAGGATACCGTCTTTGATCAGATAATTCTTTCTTGTCCGAACGCCTTCATCATCGTATTTATGCGTGCCTATTTGTCCGGGATACGAACCATCGTCTATGATATTCAGTATGTCTGAGCCGAAACGTTTTCCAAGCACCATTATTTCCTTCATACCCTCATTTTCATAGATAAAGTCCGCCTCGCTGAGATGTCCAAATGCTTCATGCACAAAAACACCAGTTAAATTTGGATTTGTGATCACTGTATATTTGCCGCCTGTAACTGGCGGAGCAGAAAGCAATTCTACCGCCCTTTTAGCAGAAGCTTCTGCCTTTTCGTGAAATCCCTCAACAATCTGAAATCCTGTCATTCCACCAGTAGATTCCATACCATGCTGGACATTATCGCCATCTCTTGCTGTGGCTGATATATACAATGTTGTATTAGGACGTTCATCTTCTATGTAACTGCCATCAGAATTTGCAAACCATATCTTTCTAAAACTATCCCCGTATGCAACAATAGATGTTTTAATCTTCTCGTGATAGCCAAGGACTATTTTATTATATTCCTCAATTACAGATTTTTTATGCGACAGTAATATTTCTCTAAAATCTTTCACTAATTCCGCTTTTATACAATCCACTACTGGCTCAACTTGGGCAAATTTGCTTTCCTCTTTGCCTATCATCTTTGCAGATTCGCATGCTTCTTTCACCCTAACATTTAAGTTGTTAATATCATTAAAAGTTGAGTATCCCCAACCACCTTTGACCAAAGCCCTGACTATTCCACCTACGGTTTTTGATGAGCCAATGCTATCTAACTCTTCACCTCTAAAACTTATCCACGATGAAGCTACGTCTTCAATGCGAATCTCTGTATATTCCGCATCGCTTTTGCGTAGAGCTTCTTCTAATCTTTCTCTCAAAATTATCATCTCCTTTTCGTAAAATTTCATGCTTCTGTGTCTAATAAATTGCTATTTAGCGTCTTCCGACTTTGGACATATCTATCTTTTTAAATCCAAGTTTAAATGCTGGCGACTCTGGTTTCAAATTATAGTTATCATTTTTGGGGTCTATAAACATCGGATCGGCAACGATGGAGTTTTTGTCAAACCCCTTTGCCTGCCAATCTGCAAAACTGCTAACACCTTCTATCCCTCTGATGGTAATATCTCCAGCAGTGCAGAAAAAGACGTTATAGTCAGATTCAGATGGCAAACATTTTTCGTGGCTAAAAATAAATAAATGTGATGGTTTTGTGTAATAGATTATATTTCTGATCAATTTTATGTTCTCATGGATGCGTTCACGCGGATTTTGATAGTTGATTTGATCTAATCTTCCATCAATAAATATGTTATTTTCCATAATGCAGTTTCTATCGCTATACCAGACATGGATAACCTCATCAGCACGATAGACGATGTTATTTTCAACGATTGTGTCCCTCGTCTCACAGCCTAAATAGATTCCCCAGCCCGGACATCTACCGCCATAAGCGTAGCAATCGTGGATCAGATTATTTCTGACAATTATGTTTGAGTCCCTAATAAAAATGCCTGCACCATCGTTTATATCTGTCATAACGTTGTATATCTCGTTATATTCTATCAAAAGTCCTTGCTCTTGGTTGCTTCTTTCTATAGTCTGGCTTTCAGTTGCCCAATGTCTTGTATATACACCTGAGTGTGTAATGTCGTGGATCAAGTTGTGAGAGATCGTCCCTCCGCCATCATCAACATTTATGCCAACTGCACTCGGATAGATTGACCCGCAGTGATGAATATGGTTGTAAGAAAACACGTTGCGTTCTTCATCGTAATTTCTGCTTATAACGCCACCACTGCCAGTATAACAGATTTCGTTATTAATTATCATATTTCCGTAACCTGTTATTTCAAGCCCATAAGTGCCGACGTTTTTTATATAACAATCAACTAATGAGCAATATCTGACATTATCCCAAGTTATAGCGGAAGGATGAACAATATCGCCGACATCCCCACAATCCGGATAGCCGTTCTCTGGAAGTGTCCAATCCGTATCGCAGAATGTTATCCCGCTTATGTTGATATATTGGACGTGCTGTTCTTTAAGTCCGCCCTCAAATCTAACAAGTTCTTTTAAGACGGGAGCAATTATTTCAAGCTTTCCTATATCATCAATAGCCCAATAGTATAGATCGCCAGTATTTTTATCAAGATACCAATCGCCGGGCTGTTGCAGACCTTCAAACACATTATCAATGTAATATCTATTTGGTCCGCCTGCACCTTCCCAACTAATGACGTGACGTGCTTTTGGGTCTAAAAATTTGACAGTTCTTTCGTCTTCATTGAGTTCAGAGACAATAAATCGTGTTTCGTTCCACGAGTGATAGAAGACAACTTCTACGTCATTGAGATTTTTCCATCTCTTGAACTCGCCCTCTTTATACTTAAATGATGTCGGACTTACCGCATTTTCTATGTAATAGTAGCCATCGTGAGGTATTCTTGCGCGTGTTTGCCGTTCACCGTTTACAAAAAGTTGGTTAAAATTCCAATCTTTGACATTGCAAACCATTATACTGTCTTTATAAGGTTTCCAATCTGCTTCTATCCTCCTGCCTCCGCTGATAATGGGTTTTTCTCCCGGATACGCCATATAGGTAATTGGACAATCTTTTGTTCCGCTATCAGCTTTGTTGAAAATGACAGGTTCGTCAAGGAAATATTTTCCCCCTCTTATCATAACGGTTACAGGTTCAGACAGAGATTGCTTTTTCAGTTCTCTTATAGCATCTCTTGCTCTTGTTATAGTTGCAAAAGGTCCATCTGTTTTATCCGCGTTTGGCGAATCTAATTTCCCTGACCATGAGTCATCTCCATCTGTTGAGACAAAAAATATGATGCCCTTCATTCCAAAAGTCTTATTAGACATTACATTTTCCTCCATTAAAATTTAACAATTAACGAAAATCGTTGGTTTACACCAAGTGCAGAATTAAAGTTTATAGCGTGGTCAAATTGATAAAGGTCAAGCAAATTTAAGCCTATCCCGCAGTTAAAAGTGGATATAAATCCAGTTGTTGATGGAAATTTAACGCCTGCCCTTATTGCCAATAGATCAAATATCCAATATTCCGCGCCAACGCTTAAAGAATCCTTTTGTCCCCTAATAATATTATAATCGCTTGCAATAGTTAGGGGAATATTCGTCAATTCATAAGCAGTGGATAGCTTAACATTCCAAGGTTCACGAGTTTTGCTATTCATAAATCTATACATAGTTGATAAATTCCGAATTGCCAACCCAAGTTTTAGCCCATATACAGGAGGCTGATATATCGCTCCAGCATCTCCTGCAAGATCAAAGGCATTTTTATCTTTTATTCTATGAGTTATAATTTTAGCGGTCACTCCATAAGAGAAATTTTCTGTGATGGCTTTGCTCTGTGTCAATCCGACTGCAAGGTCTGTCACGGAAAATGAATCGCCTGCTCCAATAAATGATCCATCGGGATTTTCATAGGTAGATATAATGCTTCCTGACCCAAGATAGAATATTTGACAAGCCAATGATCCGTAAAAATCAGATGGCACAGCGTATCCAATGAAGCTATAATTTATATCCTGAAAAGCCCTGTAATATGTAGCGCCAAATTCTCTGAATAATATCTCAGATAACCCTGCTGGATTCCAATATGTAGAATTAACACCGCTTGTGAGTGCACCATAAGCTCCGCCCATAGCAGTTCCGCGAGCGTCTGCGTCTATATTCAGAAAGGACGACATAGCATTTTCTGCATCAGACTGCTGACATATCCAAAATAATAAAAACAATATGACCAATAAAAGCATTCTAATATTTCTAATGGAGCTTATCAAGATATTAAAATTAAGAAATGTTTTTTCCATGTTTTGCCCCTCCTAACTTTCAAAGTAATTACCTATCTTATTACCGCTATTTTCCCAAATTTCTCTCCGCCAGCGGTCTGTATTCTGTATATATAAAGTCCGCTTGTAACCAGATCGCCGTTATCCTTTTTGCCGTCCCATAAAACTTGTGCTGATGCAACTCCTCTCATTTCCTTAATTTTTTCACCTGAAACGGTGTAAATCTCAATTGTGGAGCCTAATGGGACATTTTGGAATTTAAGACTTTTAGCAACACCGCCGAAAGTCCCAAATTGGACAGGGTTTGGATATATATAAACATCTTTTAGGTCTAAATCAAGAGGGGCAAGTAAACGATAAATTCCTAATTGCTCTGCATTTTGTGTCTTTACTATCCTTTGGAAAATATCCACTTGTGACTCTAATGGTATCCATCTATCTTTTGATAACATAAAGATTTTTAGCTTTTTAGCAAAATCGGGCTTAATATCTTTTGGATATCTAATATTAACTTCAAATCTGTTTTTCAACTGTCCACTTTTAATTATTCTTCCTTGACCGTCCTTAGCCAAGATCAGATAGGCATTAGTCCCCTTTGGTATAAGCATATTAGCAGGCAGATCGCTATTTATGGCAAAGTCATCTATCGGTTTGGCTATGATTTGTATTGGCGATGTCTCTTTTTTGTATGATTTTGTATCAAAAATTGTAACTTCATCTGATTTAGAATTGTCTATAATTAAAGCATTTGACATATAGTTAGAAAGAGAAAAAAGGGTTAGAATGAGAAAACATAATAATATTTTATGATTAAATCTGCAATACATTTATCTGCACTCCTTTCAAGCAATTTATGCAAGATCAACTAAGACCCATTTTATTGTATCGGTGAAGTTAAAACTTGCATATATGTTTGTATTCGCTGGATTATCTTCATAGAGGCGTCATAGTTTCCCATCATTGCGGTCTGTTGTGCTTGATTATACCATGTTTTTATCAAGTTTATCATCTCAATAGGAGCGTTTAAATCTTGCAGTAGTTTAATATTAGAGTCCATTTTTGACAGTTCCACATCAACTTGTAGCTTAAACAATAATAACCTCGCTGATTCTACTGCCTTTTGAGCAGCATCAAGAGCTTGTGCTGCTGCTTGAATACGGTTTTGCATATCAAGTGACTGAAAGTCGCCTTGTTGAACTATGTTAGGTGTTGTTGGAAATGGCTTTTTGATAATGTCTTGCTCTATACCTTTTGGGATTATGACATCTGGTTGGACAGATGTCGGTTGTTTTATAGTGCTTGGTTGAGGTTGTATCCTCATTTCTGGCAAGATAGGTGCTTCTTCTGGAATTGCCGATTTCCCCTTTGCCTCTGCTTTTGCGGATTCTGCTGTATTTTTTGCTTTATTGGCAAGGACATAAGCCCTTTGTCTGCGGTTACTTGATAGTGCTTGTTCTGCTTCGCTTAAAAACCTCTCGGCTGCCTTCATATTTTTTGGTGAGTAAGACTCCGCATTAGCTTCTTTCGCACTTTTAACAGCAATTCTTGCGTCATCAACTGCGTTCTTAGCAGACTCCAAACTTGCAGACACTCCGCATCCAATTAATGTAATAATAAAAAAGCCGATAACTACGGTTGCAGAAATTATTATGGATAAACTATATGTTTTTTTCATCTCTTTTCCCTTTCCTTTTTAGAATCCTAATGAGATTCCGAAATGCCAAGTCCATACAGCATCTTTGGCGGAATCAATCTTTGCCCGATTTATTTCGGATACTATCTGAGCGGTATAATAAGGGCTAACATTGACCCTTACACCTAAAAATGGAACTAAACCCCATTCATCTGTAAGGACATCAGAAGCCATATCAATATAGACATAATTTGCTGTTAATCCACCATAGACATTTAATATCCAAGATATTTCTCTTTCTGTTATGCCCGTAATGGATACAACGCCAAAATCTAATAACGATTTTCTTAATGTGGATTTAGTGTCTTTTTTTGTTGAATATTTGAGATCTAACGCGAAGCCGAAATCCCTTTTTCTATATGAAAATGGCAATTTATAGTCTATCGCTAATATCTCTGGTGACATAATGTCATTTCCCTTTCCGCCTGACCAGCCAAAAGTTGCGCCCCATTCCCTGATTTGAAACGACAAAAATCTCTCTGAATTCTCAACAGTTCCTTGAAAATCCTCTGGTGTTTTTCCCTCTTTTGTCTTTGTCCTCAGATATGCGGATATGATGAGATTATCCTTTGTCGCTGTCAAAAATGAAGATGGAGCAAAGAGAATTTCATCTATACCTATTTGTGTTGACGCTTGCGATGACAAACTTAATAGGGAGATTAAGATAAAACAAATAAAAATGACGATCTTTCTCATAATGATCATCTCCTAAACAATAGATAGTGTCTTAGATTATGCCTGTTTACTTTTAAACGATTCTTGATATTTCTTTATTATTTCTTCCTTTCGTCGGCGGATTTGTTCCATAATATCGGGTTTTGCCCCAGGTGGATAATATCCCCAGCTAACTTCTATCATAGCAAGGATGTTCTCTAAACGTGAGCTATTATCAAGCTCTGTTGTAGAACCCATAAAATAGCCTGTTGGTGCTTCTGAAATAGTCTTTTTACAGACTTCTCTGACCTGATCGGGAGTGCCATTTGAAAGCAATTGACTCATATCAATTCCACCAGTCAGAAAAATCTTATCATGGTAAAGGCGATATACCTCACCTACGTCCATACCTGCCACTATCTCAATAGGATTTATCCCATCAATTCCTGTTTCTATGAGATCAGGCATAATTTCCATAAGATAACCGTCAGAATGGAACAGACATTTGATACCGTGTTCGTGATAGGCGTCATTAAGCCGTTTTAATCTAGGGAAAAACTCCCTTCTTAACCACTGGGGAGAATGTAAAAGCTTTGCCTTCATAGCAATATCGCCATAAGTAAGTGCAAATGGTGATATTTTCGGATCTGCTATAGCGTGAATGATGGCAACTTCTCTTTCGGTGTATAATTCAAGATATTCTGATATAAGACCAGGATCATCTGCGTCTAAATAGCTAAAAAATTCTATGCCGATTGTCCCTCTAATATCGTCCAGACCAACTCCGCTTTGTCTCAGACAGCACACAACATGGTCTTCGCTCATCCAGCTATATAATTTTTCAAAAAACATTCTTGTATCTTCGCTTGCTTTTTGGAGATTGACATTCTCTCTCCATTTACTTAATGATTGTATCTGATTTTTTACCCAGTCTATTGCGGATTCGTAGGTTCGGATAGGGTTATATCTATAAGTAAGTGATCCATATCTTGCCCACTCTAAAAGTGTCGGATCATCTGTGAAATCAGTTGGTGGTTGATGTGGCGATACTCCAACTCCACGAGCCATATCCAACATACGATCAACTGCTTGTGCCTGTAATCTTGCCCCTTCTTCGCCATAAGGTGGATAAACGCCTGTAAAATATTCAATACAGTCATCGTTCAGCATAAGATCATAAAGCGGAACTCTGTCTGTCTCTTGATGCTCAAATGTCGCCAAAACCCTTTCTAATTTTGTCATTTTTTTCATCTATATTTTCCTTTTATTTTATAATTTTTTTCACTTATTACGAACTTTGACTTAATATTTATGGATATTATAACACATAAACACAATAATAATAATACCAAAATGATAATTCTTTGTATGACTGAGAATTTTAATTAATATTGCGAAAATTATACTAATGCTGTATACTCATTATTAGCTTTTCAATCTCACAATTGCGATATAATAGCATTTTTGAAATTCATAATGAAGGGAGAGTTATATATGTATAAGAACGTCACGTTAGGTGTAATAATCGGCAACAGAGGCTTTTTCCCAGACCATTTAGCAGACGAAGGCAGAAAAGAAATATTAAAGGTTTTAGCAGATGATGGCATAGAGGCAATTGCATTAACATCAGAGGACACAAAATTTGGCACGGTTGAAACATTAGAAGATTCTATAAAATGTGCTGAGCTTTTTAAGAGAAATAGAGATAAAATACAAGGTATATTGATCAGTTTGCCTAATTTTGGTGATGAGAGAGGCATTGCCAATGCAATAAAGATGTCAGGGCTTGATGTTCCTGTGCTTGTCCAAGCTTATCCTGATGAGACTGGCAGAATGGACCTCGCTAATCGCAGGGATAGCTTTTGTGGAAAGATGTCAGCGTGTAATAATTTGAAACAATACGGGATCAAATACTCTCTGACAAAACTGCACACAGTATCGCCATCATCGGAGGATTTTCGTGAGGATTTATATTGGTTTTCCAGTGTTTGCAAAGTTGTTGATGGGCTAAAAAATGCGAGAATTGGTGCAATAGGGGCAAGACCTGCTGCGTTTAATACAGTGAGATTTAGCGAAAAATTATTACAGGCATCAGGTATCACTGTTGAAACGATTGATCTGTCTGAGATATTTGGTCGCACAGAAAAAATCAAAGATGACGATCCATCAATAAAAGCAAGGCTTGATCGACTCAACAGCTATGTTGACACAGAGGGTGTGCCATCCGAAGCTCTCCTTAAAATGGCAAAATTATCATTAGTCATAGAACGATGGATGCAAGAAAATCGTCTTACCGCAAGTGCAGTTCAATGCTGGACTTCTATGGAAGAATATTATGGCGTTGTCCCTTGTGCAGTTATGAGCATGATGAGTGAAAATCTTATGCCATGCGGTTGTGAAGTTGATATTTGCGGTGTTATCGGTATGTATGCACTTCAACTCGCATCAGGATTGCCAAGTGCTTTGGTGGATTGGAATAATAATTATGGTAGCGATCCTAATAAAGCTGTTGTCTTCCATTGCAGTAATTGGCCCAAGAGCATGTTAGATAAACCTAAAATGGTATATCAAGATATAATCGCTGGAACAGTTGGAGCTGAAAATGCTTATGGGGCATGTGTAGGAAGAATTGCACCCGGACCGATGACATTTGCCCGTATATCAACTAACGATGTTGAAGGATCAATATTAGCTTATATCGGTGAAGGCGAGTTCACAGATGATCCATTAGATACTTTCGGTGGAAGAGGCGTTGTAAAAATAGAGGAAATGCAGGATTTGCTATGTTTCATCTGTGAAAATGGCTTTGAACACCATGTAGCTATTAACAAATCTTCTCAAGCAGATGTCCTTTACGAAGCCTTTGATAAATATCTTGGCTGGGATGTATATTATCATAACCCAAAATAAATAGAGCATAATTAAATAATGAATTTTTCAGAAGATATTGATGAAAAATATATGCGTATTGCCCTTGAACTGGCGAAGAAAGGCAAAGGTCGGACAAGCCCTAATCCGATGGTCGGTGCTGTAATCGTAAAAGACTCAGAGATTGTCGGCACTGGCTATCACAAAAAAGCAGGCACTCCACATGCTGAAATTCATGCTATAAAAGATGCGGGCGATAACGCTAAAAATTCCACAATGTATGTCAACCTTGAGCCTTGTTCGCATTATGGCAGGACACCACCATGCACAGATGCAATAATAAAAGCTGGAATATCAAGGGTTGTTATCGCGATGACAGATCCAAATCCGAAAGTCAATGGCAAAGGAAAGGCAATATTAGAATCACAAGGGATAGAGGTAAAAACAGGAATTCTTGAACAGGAGGCGAAGAAACTAAACGAGGTTTTCATCAAATATATAACAACAGGAATGCCATTTGTCACCTTAAAAGTGGCGATGAGCCTTGATGGAAAGATTGCCACCTTCTGCCGAAGATCAAAATGGATCTCATGCGAGGATTCACGACTATTAGTCCATCAGATCAGAAATGAAGTGGACGCAATTGTCATCGGTATTGGAACAGTCTTATGCGATGATCCTACATTGACAACACGCCTTCCTGATGGTAATGGTCGCGATGCTGTAAGAATTGTCCTTGATAGTAGGGCAAGAATACCTCTTGACTCAAAAATACTCAATCTAAATAGTGAAGCAAGGACTATCGTTGCTGTGACAAATCTTGCAGAAGAGGAAAAAATAGAACAGTTGAAAAAATACGCTGATGTCTTGGTAATATCAGAAAAAGACGGAAGGGTTAATCTAACTGAACTTATGAAAAAATTAGCAGAGATGGAGATCACAAATGTATTGATAGAAGGGGGAGCAGAAGTCAACGCATCTGCATTAAAAGAGAGGATCGTTGATAGAGTTATGTTCTTTATTGCACCGAAGATAATTGGTGGAAACTCTGCACCGGGTCCAATAGGTGGAGATGGAGTAGAAGACCCATCAAAAGCTATAAAATTGACTGATATATCTGTTATGAATAGTGGATCGGATATACTCGTTATCGGAACACCTTATTATGACAATGAAGGAGGCAAACATGAGATTAGCGACATTAGCTGGTCCTAACGATGACATAAAAAGATTAAAAGATATGGGCTTTGAAGGCGTCCAACTTATGCTTGATAGATGGAATGCAACAGAACTCAATCTATCTGATGATGAATATTCAGAAATTAGGCGAAATTTTTACATCAACGGACTGCAAATAGTGGCATTAAGCGGATATGTTGATTTCCTTGATGGTGACCCGTCCATCAGAATTGATCAAGTAAAGAAAGCTCTGATAGCGGCGCCAAAAGTTGGTGCAAAGATCGTCATCACTTGGGGCGGATTTAAAAAGCCAGGTATGGATATTGAAAATGCCCGCAAGCAAGTAATAGAGATGCTCGGTCAAATTATGCCAACTGCTATTGATAACAATGTCTATCTGGCAATTGAAATGTATGATCAATGCGTAATAGGAACACCAAAAGAGATCGTAACAGCGATAAAGACATTAAAAACTGATAACTTAAAGATAGTTATGGATCCGCCTAATGTATTTAAGCAATCGGATTTGAACAGGATTCCAAAGGCAATTGATGAGATAGTGGACAGTGCAGAGGGGAACATAATCCTTGCCCATGCCAAAGATATGCTTTTCAAGGACGGTAATAGGGAGTTACCTTATGCAGGGGCAGGACAAATGGATTATCCCGCTTATATAAAAGCATTGAGACGGGTCGGATATGACTATTTTCTTGTCGTTGAACATGTTTCACCAGAGACTATAGAATCAGCGAAGGATTTTGTCCTAAAAGCGATGCAATAGGTTAAAGGTTGATGGTTAAAGATCATTTATGAAACTTGGAATAAGCTCTTATACTTACACTTGGGCTGTCGGTATTCACGGATATTATCCAGAAAAGCCGATGAGCGTTTTTGAGATTTTGGATAAGGCTGTTGAGTTAGGCATTAAAGTTGTCCAAATTGCCGATAATCTCCCATTGGATAGAATCTCAGATGCAGAGATAGAATCCATCAGAAAATTTACATCAGCATTAAATATAAGTGTGGAAGTCGGCACTCGTGGGATACAAGATGGTAATCTCTTAACATATCTTGATTTAGCTAAACGTCTAAACTCGTCAATTGTCCGTGTAGTTATAGACACAGCAGACCACCATCCAGAAGAAGATGAAATTATATGGATAATTAAGTCTGTCATACCTAATTTTGAACATCTCGGAATTAAACTCGCCATAGAAAACCATGACAGGTTTTCCGCAGTCACACTTGAACAAATCATCAAAAAAATAGATAGCGAATATGTCGGAATTTGTCTTGACACAGCTAATTCTTTTGGTGCGCTTGAAGGACCCGAAGTTGTGATAGAAAGGCTTGGGCGATTAGCTATAAACCTTCATATTAAAGATTTCAAGGTATACAGAGCGGAACATAATTTAGGCTTTATAATAGAAGGCACACCAGCGGGAAAAGGAATGTTAAAAATCCCTTGGGTATTGCAAAAGATCAGTGAATATGGTCGTGACCCGAACGCTATATTGGAGCTTTGGACGCCACCAGAGTTAGACATTTCAGAAACGATCAAAAAGGAAGATAATTGGGCAAAAGTTAGCATAAGATATTTACGAAACTTCATAAAAGACTGATCTTAATGGAGCAGATTAAAAATGCTGATGAACTATGAAAAATTCAGAAAAAAAGCGACTCTCATTCTTAATATCATAATAATTGCCATAACCTTCCTTGCATTTGTATCTTTGATAGTTAACTTAGTTTTTGAAGTTAATCCCACAGTTCAAAGGGATATGGCGATCCTTGATTGGATAATTGTATTTATCTTTATCGCTGATGCTTTTGTAAGATGGGCAATAAATAAATTTAGTCTTGCTTATTTCAGGCAAAATCTGCCTGACTTCATATTAACATTTTTGTTTCTATTATTGCTTTTAGTGGTATTTGGTTACTCTCCGACTTCCTTAAAAACTGGTTGGTTGCCGTTATTCATAGACTTAACCATTGCTCGGGTTTTTATCGTTTTATCTCGGCTTTACATAGTTGGAAGCCCATTGATCAGAGTATTAAGCAGGAAAAGTCGGTCATCGGAACCTAAACTTGCCCCTGCACAATTGTTTATCATAAGTTTTATCTTTGTTATACTAATGGGAACAGGATTGCTTTTAATGCCAGAGGCGACAAATAGCGGAAAGATCAGTATAATTGACGCATTATTTACAGCGACATCTGCGACTTGTGTTACTGGGCTTGTTGTTGTGGATACGGGATCATACTTCACCACATTTGGTCAAATTGTTACGCTTATCCTTATTCAGATCGGTGGGCTTGGATTGATGACTGTTACAACCTTTTTCGCAGTGATCGCGGGAAAAAATATATCAGTAAGAGAGAGTTTGCTAATGAGTAGCACTTTAAACATAAGGTCTCTTTCTCGCGTGTCAAATCTTATAATGTCAACTTTGATTCTGACGCTTTTATTTGAAATATTTGGGGGAATACTCTTATTTATTGCATGGTCTACGTCTGGTGAATTTGAATTAGGAACAAGGGTCTATTATAGTCTCTATCATTCAATATCCGCTTTTTGTAATGCTGGATTTTCGCTCTTCTCAAACAATCTTGAGAATTATAAGTCTAATGTTTGGATAAATCTCATAATAACTTTCTTAATAGTATTCGGAGGGTTGGGATTTATTACAGTAGTAAGCCTTTTTCGTTACTTCTTTTTAGGTAAGAAGGAAAGATTGACACTTCACACAAAGATTGTATTAGTAGTTACAGGTTTTCTTATAATCGGTGCAATGCCTTTAATTCTTGTTTTGGAATGGAATAATGGTCTTGCAGACTTGTCTGTGCTTACAAAGTTATTGGCTTCTTATTTTCATTCTGTAACACCAAGAACAGCAGGTTTTAATACAATAAATATGTCCTCACTAACAAATGCTTGTTATTTTATCACAATAGTATTGATGTTTATAGGGGCTTCTCCCGGTGGAACTGGCGGTGGTATAAAGACAACCACTTTTGGCGTTTTTTTGGGGACTATTTGGTCTATGTTAAGGGGTAGAACGCAAGTTGAGATATTTAGACGTAGCATACCAAAGGATATAGTCACAAGCGCTCTTCTATTAACAACATTAACACTGATGCTATTATCGGTATTTGCCTTTGTGCTTCTTGTTACAGAAGATCTGATGCCTATACAAATTTTCTTTGAATTATTCTCTGCGTTTGGAACTGTCGGTCTTTCAACAGGCATAACTCCTAATTTAACTATTATCGGCAAGTTGATAATAATTACAACGATGTTTATTGGGAGAGTCGGTCCTTTAACTCTTATGCTTGCAATTAGTCAAATCAGGCAGAGAAGAGGAAATATTGAATATGAATATCCAGAAGAATCTGTTATTATAGGCTAAAAGTAAGGTTTAGGTCAGTGTCAAAAGTTTTTAACAAGAAAATACGAGATTTAATAAGCAAAATAAATAGGGCGTTTCGCGATTTTCACATGCTTTCTGATGGAGACAAGGTTGCTGTTGCGATGTCTGGTGGATATGATAGCATGTCACTTATGCTACTTATGGAGATGCGGAAGTCGCTAACCCCTGAAAAATATGATCTTATCGCAGTTCATATAATAGGCGATGCACGAGGCCCTTATGAAACGCCATTGCATAAGCCTCTTATTGAATGGTTGGAGTCTAATAGATTTGCCTATGTTGTCAGTCCGATGCAAATATCGCCAACTGAAAAACTGCCGATGAATTGCCAGAGATGCACTTGGAATAGACGTAGCACATTGTTTAAGATAGCTAACAGATTAGGTTGTAACAAGATCGCATTCGGTCATCATTTTGACGATATGGTAGAAACCGCTTTACTTAATCTATTCTATCAAGGTAGAATGGCGACTATGTATCCTTGCGATACATATTTTGGCGGTATGTTCTCTGTGATCCGTCCACTTACTTATATAACAAAAAAGGAGATAGAATCATTTGCGAAGATGAATAATTTTCCTTCTCCGCCAGAAGATTGCCCAAGAAGTGCAACATCAAGAAGGAAAATGGTCTCTGACATTCTCAAAATTGCCGATAAAGATTATCAGAATATAAGATGGAACATATTCCGTTCAGCGATCAATACGATGAAGCTCGCAGGTGAAATAAAGATTTATGATGACACAAATGAACCAAATGATGAATGGGGAAATATTGAGGAGATGTCTTCACATAACTATCTGAAAAAGCTGTAAAGATTTTCATCTTCGGGTAATTGCAAAAATTTAAAATGTTGCCTTTCTGATTCAAAATTAATACCTTCAACTTCACAAAATAATTTAATCATATCTCCTGTCAATTTTTTCATATTTTCAAAATTTCTCTCTTCTATTGGCTTAAATCCATGTGCGAGTATGCTTTTATTTCGCTCACTTATAATGTTTTCTAATCTCCCAATATCGCAAAAAACTCTATCTTTAAGGACTTTTAAAAGAGTATAACCATCTAATAATCCTATTGGTGAGGGAAGATTATTATATTTATACTTATGGATTTTCCCCTTTTCTTTGTTAAATTCTTCCAAAATAGTCTCTTTGGGAATGATTAGATTATCATAGTTAGGATAATCTGGGTTAATATTGTAATCCTTCATTAGCTTTCTCTGCATAATAAGCTCAAGGATACGATACATCATAAGTGCAGAAGTATCAAACTTCCCCTGATGTTGACGTCTTTCTGCATTAGTATATAGAAAGAATATCAGAGCTTTTACCATTTCAGTATTTATTAGAATTTCCTCTGTTACCTTGTTTTTTTCAGTTTTTTCGATCATACTGCAAAGATTATTAAGCATTCTTCTCTGTTTTTCTAGCCTTTCAATGTATGACTGAAATTCAAATTTTAATCCACCACTCTCATATCTCTGTATGAGGTTTATAAGTTCATCCATAGATTTAAGTGCGTCCTTAAATTTCAATTCATCCCA
>DTPJ01000194.1 GCA_011334435.1 Candidatus Poribacteria bacterium
AAAATTTTCGCCAATCAGACAGAAAAAGACTATATAATACTCAATGCTGATGACCCAAACGTTTATGCAGTGGAAAAAATAGCAAAAGCAAAGCCCTTGTTATTTAGCAGTAAAAAGAAATTGGAAAAGGGCATCTATCTTGAAAATGATCATATAGTAGCTAATCTAAATGGTGACAAAGCAATACCTATATGCAAGATTGGAGACTTAAAGATAATAGGCAGACATAATGTAGAAAATTCTATGGCAGCGACTGCGATAAGCATGATATATGACGCAAAACCAGAGTCCATTGCAGAGGTTTTAAGGGAATTTACGGGATTAGAACATGCACTTGAATTCGTCGCAGAAATCAATGGCGTTCGGTTTATAAACGATTCAAAAGCCACTAATGTTATCTCGCTAAAAGCGGCACTTGAAAGCATTGATACAGGCATAAACTTAATAATCGGTGGTCGCGATAAGGGAAATGACTATGAGCCTTTAATACCGCTTGTTAAAGAAAAGGTTAGGCATCTGATTATAATAGGCGAAAGTGCAGATAAAATTGAGAATTCTCTTGGTCATCTCACAAAATCGGTTAGGGCGACAACAATGGACGACGCTGTGAACAAAGCTTATAATCTTGCACGATCAGGCGAAACAGTCTTGTTATCAACCGCTTGTGCAAGTTTTGATATGTTCCATGATTATGCAGATCGGGGGAACAAGTTTAAGGAAGCAGTCAAAAAGTTAAAGCAAAAAGTCATTCCTGCGGAAGCAGGAATCCATTCTCACTGATGGTCTATAGCGCAAGTAGTGCCTTTTGGGGAAACAAGTTTAAGGAAGTAGTCAAAAGGTTGATGATTGCAGATGCTAAACGAACAGATTGAAAATGAATTTGGCAGTTATGATAGGTATATTCTCGGGGCAATCGGGTTTTTACTGGTCATCGGAATACTGATGGTCTATAGCGCAAGTAATGCCTTTTCAAGAGATCAGCAAGGGGATAGCCTTTTTTATCTGAAAAGGCAGTTGTTTAGCTGTTGTTTAGGATTAGGATTAATGCTTATTGCTATGTTGATAGATTATAGGCATTATCAGCGTTTGATGTGGCTTCTTATCATAGTTTCATTTGCTCTGCTTTTGGCAGTTTTTATCCCTGGAGTTGGACTCAAAGTCGGCGGAAGCACCAGATGGATAAAGATTTGGAAGTTTACTTTTCAGCCTGTTGAATTTGCCAAATTGGCTCTGATCATCTATATCGCGAGGTTTCTTGATAAAAGGTCTGAATATATGGGCGAATTTAAGAAAGGTGTCCTTCCGCCTTTAATAGTATTTTCAGTTTTTTTTACCTTATTAGCAATTCAGCCCGATTTCGGATCAATTGTGCTTTTAGTAGCATTGGCATTTCTGATGTTATTTGTTGGTGGTGCTAAAATCTATCACTTACTAATATTGATTTCATCAGCATTTATCGGTCTGATCATCGGCATAATCGTTGAACCTTATAGGCTTAACAGGGTTAAAATATTCCTTAACCCATGGAGAGACCCCGAAGGAGACGGCTATCAAGCTGTCCATTCGTTATATTCCTTGGGATCGGGCAAGATATTTGGAAGAGGCGTTGGTGGAGGAGTAGAAAAATTATACTATTTGCCAACTCCACATACAGATTCAATATTCGCAGTTATCGGTGAAGAGCTTGGTTTTGTCGGAGCGGTGTTTGTCATTATGCTTTTTATGATAATTGTATGGCGAGGAAAGCAAATATCCGATTCAACTGACGATCGCTTCGGGAAATTGCTTGCAGTTGGCATCTCATGTTTGATAGGTGTTCAGGCGATCATAAATATAGGTGTTGCAACAAGTTCGCTTCCTGCAAAGGGAATTACGTTGCCTTTTATAAGTTTTGGTGGTTCATCTTTGGTCATCAGTCTAATATCTGTGGGAATATTGCTTAATATCTCAAAAAACAAAATGCAAGGTTGAAAAACTCATGGGTCTAAAATTCGTCATAAGTGGAGGAGGAACTGGAGGACATATATACCCCGGAATAGCTATTGCAAATGCCATTTTACAGCTTGAACCTTCCGCTAAAATATTATTTATCGGAGGAAAAGGTCAACGAGAGTCAAAGATAATTCCCGAAGCAGGATTTGACTTTGCACCTATATTAGTTCAAGGATTTCCTAGAAGTTTATCTTGGAGATGGCTTAAAGTTTTCGTCAAAGTTCCATTGGGATTTTTCAAATCTTTGGCAATTCTATCAAAATTTAAGCCCGATATTGTCATAGGCACAGGCGGTTATGTATGCGGACCTGTTTTACTTGCTGGATTGCTTATGAGAAAACCTGTTGTCATTCAAGAACAAAATGCTTTCCCCGGAGTGACAAACAGAATATTAGGTAGATGGGCAAAGGAGATATATACACATTTTGTTGAGTCTATAAAATTTTTCCCAAGTGAAAAAACAAAGGTAACAGGCAATCCTGTCCGTTCAGAGGTCATAGATGCAAAGCCTTGTCATGAAAAGTTAGGATTAGATGAAAAAAAATTTACAGTCTCTGTCTTTGGTGGAAGTCAGGGGGCGAGATCAATTAATATGGCGATGATTGACGCTTTGCCTTATTTATCCGAATTTGCGTTAGAAATACAGATAGTCCATCAAACAGGCGAAAGGGATATTCAGACGGTCAAAGAGGCTTATAAAAAATATCCGATTAAAGCTATTATTCAGCCATTTTTTTATAATATCTACGATATTTATGCTTCTACTGATCTTATGGTCTGTCGTTCAAGTGCGATGACATTATCCGAGATCACATTACGGGGGTTGCCAGCAATCTTAATCCCATATCCTTATGCGACTGGGGATCATCAGACATTTAACGCTAAGGCATTAGAGGAAAACGGCGCGGGCATAATGATTAAAGATAGCGATCTCAAAGGCGAAAACTTGGCAGAAACGATAATATCGTTATTAAAAGATAAAAACAGGCTTGCAGAAATGGCTAAAAATAGCAAAGCTTTAGGGAAGCCAAATTCAACACAGGAAATTGCAAAATCCATAATATCATTAGTAAAGGGAAAAAATGAAAATTAAAACAAAGATGTTCGGAAGGACAAAACATATACACTTTGTAGGCATCGGCGGGTCAAGCATGAGCGGTATCGCTGAGGTATTGCTGAATCTCGGATTTAAGGTATCTGGATCAGATGCAAACAGATCAGATGCCACAGACAAGCTTATGTCTTTAGGGGCTGATATATATATTGGGCATTCAGAATCAAATGTCGGTGATGCTGATGTGCTTGTCTTCACTGCTGCGGTAAAGCAAACGAATCCTGAGATCGTTGTCGCTCGCAATCGGAAAATCCCTGTAATTTCAAGAATTGAGATGTTAGCAGAACTGATGCGTATGAAGTTCAGCATCGCTATTGCAGGCACTCATGGGAAAACTACGACTACTGGTATGGTCTCTTATGTCCTTGAATATGGCGGACTTGATCCAACTTTGGTTGACGGCGGAATAATAAGGACGCTTGACACTAACATAAGGCTTGGGGGAAGCGAGTTTATGGTTGTTGAAGCTGATGAAGCTTATGGCTCAATAAAGAAATTATCTCCATCTATTGCGGTAGTTACTAACATAGATAACGATCATCTTGATTATTATGGCACAATAGATGAGATCAAAAAGACTTTTCTTGAATTCGTAAACAGAGTTCCCTTTTACGGCACAGCTATATTATGTCTTGATCACGAGAGCATACAAGAGCTTATTCCAAAGGTTGAAAAACGCTTCATAACTTATGGCATTGAGACGAAGGCAGATTTAACAGGGACAAATATTCATATTGGCAGTGATGGCATATCATATAAAGCAAGCTATCAGGGAAGATCGCTTGGCGATGTCCATATCAAAACACCGGGCATACATAATGTCTTAAATTCACTCGCAGCAATTGCAGTTGGATTAGAATTGGATGTCCCGTTTAAAAGTATTGTAAAGGCTCTTAACGAGTTCCCGGGCATACAACATCGCTTTGAAATTCTTGGCAATGTTAAAAATATCATTGTCGTTGACGATTACGGTCACCATCCGACAGAGATCAAGGCGACTTTGAAGGCGGCGAGAGATACCTATAAAGGCAGAAGGATAATTGCTATCTTTCAGCCACATCGCTATACACGTGCCCATCTTCTGGCAGAAGAATTCGCAAGATGTTTTTATCAAGCAGATATTTTGATAATGACTGACATATACTCCGCTATGGAAGACCCTATTGAAGGAGTAACTGGTGAGATGTTGGCTAACGTGACTCGTGATTATGGATATAAAGAAGTCATTTATATTCCTGACAAGAATGACATACCCGACCAAGTTATGAAACTACTAAAACCGGGCGACTTAGTAATAACGCTTGGTGCTGGCGATATATGGAAAATCGGAAAAGAAATTGTAAACAGATTAAAGGCTAAAAGCTGAGAAGTGTCCAATGTCCATAATTATTGAAAGAAAAGATTTTATAAAAAACAATGACCGAAGAATTAGTAATTCTGTTATCGCGTTGCTTATGCTCGCTTTGGGCATAACGACCTTCGGCAGTATATATGCCTCAGATAAGATTTACAAGAAGTTTACAAATTCCTCGTTTTTTGTATTGAAAGGAGTGTCCATATATGGTAATAGTATTATAAATTCATCGGATATTCTAAAATCTGCTAAAATAAATATCGGAACTGATGGCATAGCTTCATTAATGCCTGATATTATAGAAAATCGCATTAAATCACAGCTAAGATACATTCAAAATGTTGAGGTTAAAAGCGATCTATTGAATGGGCAATTAATAATTAAAGTTGATGAAAGAAAACCGATAGCCATAGTCGCCGAATCAAAAGAAGCATTAGTTTTTGCGGTCATTGATATTAACGGATTTTTAACAGAAATAATTACCAAAGATGAGTTGTCTTTACCACTATATAAAAACCTAATTTTTATAAGTAATAATGCAAAAAGCATAAATAAATGGAATATAGATAATATAACCGATTCAGATGTTGATTCTTATGTTAATTCTAAACCTGTTAATCTTTCTTTGAATGTTATCTCTGAGATACGTTCAATTATCCCGTGTGTCTACGATGAGATTTCAAGCATAGATGCTCGTGATCCAAATGACATAATCATTCGCTTGAAAAATGGTTTAAAAATTCGCATTGCAGAAGACAGAATTAAAGAAGGGTTAATTGACATCAGCTATTGGATGATAAATCCGAAGGTTCAAAATATAAAAGCGAGTTTCAATTATATTGATGCTCGTTTCCCCGGGGCGATCTATTGTGGTTAGTTTTCATTGGTGGTGATTCCGTTGTCAAATTCAGATATAATAACTGGTCTTGATATAGGCACCAGTAAAGTGGCTGCTGTCATTGCCGAAATTAATGAGAATAATCAGGTAGAGGTTCTCGGGGTCGGACATACCCCTTCAAAGGGGCTACGTAATGGCAATATTATTAACCTTGACACAACAACCGAATCTATCAAAAAAGCTATTGCTAGCGCAGAGATGATGGCTGGGACAAAGGTTAAGTCGGTTTTTGTTGGGATCGCCGGCGAACACATAAGAGGGATTAATAGCAAAAGCACGGTGATAATACCGGGCAGAAAAAATAATCCTCAAATTAGACAAATATCCTCCGCTGATGTGGAAAGAGCCATAAAGCAGGCAAAAGCCATAGAGACTCCTAGCGATAGAAAAGTTTTAATATCAATAACTCGTGGCTTTGTTATTGATGATCAAGATGGAGTAACCGATCCCGTAGGTATCTTTGGAACAAGGCTTGATGCTTTGGTTCATGTTGTTACTGGATCAGTTTCAGCAGTCCAGAACTTAATCAAAGCCGTTGAGAATGCTAATATTGATGTAGAGAGTGTTCTGCTTCAACCTCTCGCGTCAAGTGAATCTGTTTTATACGAAGATGAGAAAGAAATGGGGGTTATCCTTATAGACATAGGTGCTGGGACAACTGATGTCATCATCTATGTTGATGGTGCTGTTTGGTATACAGCTGTTATACCGTTTGGAGGTGACTTAATTACAAAAAGTATTGCTATTAGGCTTAATACGCCAATAGAAAAAGCGGAAGACATAAAAAAGGAATCAGCTTGTGCTCTTGCAGACGCAGTAAATTCTAATGAAATGATAAGCGTCCCCGGAGTTGGTGGAAGAGACGCGCATGAAGTGCCTAAACGTATGCTTGCAGAAGTAATAGAACCTCTTGTAGGAAAACTCTTTGAATATATCCGCAAAGAAATTGAATCCAGTGGATATAAAGGAGTTACACGGGCGGGTGTAGTCATTACAGGAGGTTGTGCGATGCTTAAATCTATTGATAAATTAGCAGAACGTGTATTTGGGCTACAAACAAGGATCGGTTATCCTCGCCAACTAAACGGGCTATATGATAGGGTTAAAGACCCAAGTTTTGCTACTTGTATAGGATTAGTCCTAAAAGGTGCAGAGCAAGGCAGATTAGAAAGCAGAAATGGCTTTAAATTAAAGCATAATCAGTTTCTCAAAATATTTGCCAGAATGAAAAATTGGCTATCTGGCGAATAGAACGTGAGGCTTAATGGGTAACTTGGCTAATTTTTTAACCTTAAAGTTTAGAGAGGGGGAATCTGATTGATCGGGCAGAGTAGCTAACTAAAACTGCTTAACCGGATCAATTAGGAGATGATATGTTGGAATTTGAAAATGATAGAAATGAATCTATTGCGGTTATTAAGGTTATAGGTGTTGGCGGAGGCGGCTGTAATGCAATCAATACTATGATAAAGAATAATATGAAGGGTGTCCAGTTTTATGCTGTTAATACTGACATCAAGTCTCTACGCAGTTGTTTCGCACAAGAAAAAATACAGATAGGAGCTACTTTAACCAAAGGATTAGGAGCAGGATCAGACCCATTATTGGGGCAGAAATGTGCAGAAGAAGATCGGGAAAAACTTCAGCAAATAGTTGAAGGGGCAGACATCGTCTTTGTCACTGCTGGACTTGGCGGTGGAACAGGAACGGGAGCTTCTCCTATCGTCGCTGAATTAGCTAAAGACACTGGCGCTCTTACAATTGCTGTTGTCACAAAACCATTTGATTTTGAGGGACCTGTTCGTCTTGCCCAAGCTGAAAGTGGTATAAAGGAACTGAAGAAAAACGTTGATGCCCTTATCGCCATTCCGAATCAAAAATTGATTGCTAATGCTGAAAAAAGCACGTCCATTATTGAATCGTTCCGAATGGCAGACGATGTCCTCTATCAAGGAGTTCAAAGTATCTCTGATCTCGTTGTTGAAACTGGATACATTGTTGTTGACTTCAGAGATGTCAAAACAATTATGACTGGTGCTGGAACTGCACTTATGGGAATCGGTGAAGATTCGGGAGAAAATAGGGCTGTAAGAGCTGCTCAAAAGGCAATATCTAACCCATTGCTTGACGGTAATGGAATTCAAGGAGCAACAGGTGTCCTCGTCAACTTTACGGGAGAGGATATTCAGACGCTTGAAGTTGAAGAAGCTATGTCTATGATAAGAAGCTCAGCTGACTCAAATGCTCATATTATATGGGGATTAGTTACAAAAGATAATTTTGAAAGAAAAATAAAGATCACTGTTATTGCAACTGGCTTTGGCAAAAAAGTAAAGGACAGAGATGTAATTGATGATGGCGAAGAAACTGACCAAGCAGATATAGATGAAATTATAAAAGATACTTTTGCCCATACTGAAGTTATTAAGAGAAAACGACCCCTTATGAGAGGCGGATTAAGCAGTTCTGGTGATAGGGAAATTGAAGACGAACTCAATTTACCTAAATTTTTGCGGTCAGTAATAACAAGCAAAAATTCAGCTGATTAGCAACAGTGATCAACAAAATTATTGTTTGCAAAATCCCTCTCTCTTTTCCAAAGGGAGACTTTTAAAGGAGCTTCATAAAAGGCTGTATTTTCCCTTTGAAAAAGAGGGATAAAGGGTATAGGCGTTAAGCTAAGGGAACATTATTTCTAACGTGAGATAATGTTGTTTCTAGCCCCGAAGGGGCGCTATATTTATAGAAACGATAAACGCCAAAATACAAAGCGGAAGCGGAGCGAAATATGATGGTAAATATGTCGCTCCTGACGGAGCTAAAAGATTTTTTATTTATGTGTTTTCTATAAGTATATCACCCCTTCGGGGTTAAAAATCCTTAACTTAATGCCTATGAGAATAAAAGAGGGATTTTAAATTAACATTATCTGATATATTATGCTTCAAAACGAATATGGCAGTTTATATAAACCCGGAGGAAAGATAAAGACAGTTATTGTTTTCCCTAATTCCTATTATTTAGGGATGTCAAGTTTAGGATTTCAGGTGATTTGTTATGAGATCAATCAACACCCTGTCATTTCTTGTGAAAGGGCGTTTCTTCAAGAGTCGTATGCCATTCCGAAATCATTAGAAACTCAAAGACCTCTCTCTAATTTCAATATAATTGGTTTTTCTATATCTTTTGAATTAGATTATTTTAATATACTGAAAATTTTACTCAACGCTGGGATACCCCTTAAATCAAGCGAACGTAATAATAAACATCCATTCATCATCGCTGGTGGAATATGCCCTGCTTTTAATCCTGAACCTTTGGCAGATTTCATTGACGCATTCTTTATAGGCGATGGCGAAGAGGTAATCCACGAGTTTTTATCTGTATATCAAGTTTATCAATCTGACAGACAAAAGCTGTTGGAAGCGTTGAGCGAAATTAAAGGTGTATATATACCTTCTTTATATAAGCCATCTTATAATGAAGATGGAACTTTATCAGCCATTTTCCCAGAAATAAAGATAGAACACCGAACTGTTGAACTTGATAAATATGAAACAGCATCAAAGGTTATAACTCCCGATACAGAATTTGCAAACACATTTCTCTTAGAGATTTCAAGAGGCTGTGTGCATAGATGTAAATTTTGTGTTAGCTGTTATGTGCAAAAGTATAGGATTAGATCTGCCGATAATATAATAGAGATTGCTAAAAGCGATTTAGCACAAAAAGCAAAAAAGATAGGATTAGTTGGGTCTTCTGTCACTGACCATCAAGATATAGATAAAATAGTAGAAGCTTTGGTTGGTATGGGACGAAAAATTACCGTCGCATCCTTGCGGGCAGACTCTGTAAGTGAGGTCGTCCTTGATGCATTAGTATCAAGTGATTTAGAGACGATCACTCTTGCGCCAGAAGCAGGATCAGATAGATTGCGAAAGGTGATAGGGAAAAATATATCCATAGATAAAATTTATGATGTCATCAAATCTGCGATAAAAAAGGGCATAAAAGGCATAAAACTATATTTTATGATAGGACTACCAACGGAAACTCACGATGATATTGAAGCCATAGTCTCAGTAGTCAAGGATATAAAAAAGTTGATTAAATCCAAAGCGCATCTTAGTATATCAGTATCGCCGTTTGTGCCAAAGCCGAAAACGCCATTTCAATGGTATCCAATGGAGAATGAAAAATTATTGGCACAAAAGTTGTTCTACTTAAAACGTGAGTTAGCCAAAGTCGGTGGGATAAGATTTTCCGCAAACAGTGCGAGGATGTCCGCAATTCAAGGCGTGCTATCAAGAGGGGATAGAAGGTTAGCTAAAGTCCTATATGATATGCAGATAAAAAATTTATCATGGCAAAGATCGCTTAAAGAAAACAATATAAATGCCGAATTTTATATTGGGCGACAAAGGGATTTTAACGAGAAATTCCCATGGGACCATATTCAGTGATCAGTGATTGGTGATTACAAAGGAAGAATATATGAAATTTGCTAAGTTGTTGTTTATCGCTTTAGCCTTTTATATCATATTTTCATTGCCGATTTGGGGATCAGTAACACTGAAATATGACAATAACTCTGTCAGTATAGGGTCGTTTTCAGGCAATCCAAGCATATTATTGTCTTTGCATGAAATCGCTGATTATTGCGGGATTGATTTTCTTTGGAATGCCCCTAATGAACAGATAATATTATCAAGAGATGGCAAAAACGTTAGGTTAATGCTAAACAATCAATATGCTTTGGCAAATGGAACTGAGCTTGTGCCTTTATCTTCTTTTCCATCTGTTTTACAGGGAGCGTTTGTCCTTCAACCAAATGATACTGTCCTTGTGCTTTCTAAGATTTTTCCATTTAAGACCGTATCTTATGATGAACAGACCTCAACTATTGCGATAACAAGCGAAGAAAAAAGCGAAAGCACGCAAAATGCCTTTATTAGAGATCGTTCTACTGACAGCAGTTCAGCATTTTACGAAGGTAGCGATCTTCCCGGCAACTTTAATTTAAAAACCGTTGTCATAGACCCAGGACACGGCGGACATGATGCAGGGGCAAATAGAAACAGGGTTTATGAAAAGGATATAGTCCTTGATATATCAAAAAAACTTGCGGAGCTACTGAAATCTAATACAAAACTCAAAGTAGTATTGACGAGAAGCACTGATGTTTTTATCCCCTTGTCTCAACGGACAAGCATTGCCAATAGGTATCCTGCGGACAGCACCCTTTTCATATGTATTCATTGCAACGCCAGCCGATCAAAAGTCGGAGGTCATGGAACAGAAACTTATGTATTTGACTTAGAAGCGACAGATGCAGAGGCAAGGGCATTAGCCAGTAGAGAAAATGAAGGCGAATCAATGGATTTAACGATGATCTTGAGCCATTGTTATCATACTGGAACAGAGCCTTATAGTCTTGATATAGCAAGACGAGTTCAGAGATCGCTTACTACCAAACTTGGATTTGATGATAGAGGGGTTAGAAGGGCACCTTTTTATGTTCTCGCTGGAACAAAGATGCCTGCAATACTTGTTGAAGTTGCTTATTTATCAAACACAGAAGAGCGAGAAAAGCTTCAAAGTGAAAGTTTTCGCCAAAAAACCGCGGAAGCTTTATATGATGCGATAATAGGATTTCAAGACGCTGTCAATAAATCATTGGCAAAAGCTAAACCGAACTGATATTTGATTAATTAAAATGCTGAAAATAAGGTATCATTGGAATAATAAACGATTGCCGATAATATGTGCGACAAGCACAAGGATCGGTGGAATAAGCCCTAATCCATATAATTCTCTCAACTTAGCCTATCACGTCGGCGATGATCCAAAAAATGTCGCTGAAAATAGAAAAAGATTTTGCCAAAAACTCGGCATTGATGTCAATTCGCTTGTTGTTGCCAATCAAGTGCATGGTGATAACATAGAGATTATTGAATCAGATCAAGCAGGTTCAGGAGCTTATGGCACAAATGACGCTATATCAAGCACTGACGCCTTGATAACCGCATCAAACGCAGTCAGTATTTGTGTTATGACCGCTGATTGTGTGCCTGTTATGATCTTTGACCCTAAAACACCGTCAATAGGAATAGCTCACGCAGGATGGAAAGGGGCGGTTTTGAGGATCGCTCAAAAGACCGTCCTTAAAATGAAATCCGTTTTCGGAACGCAACCGTCAGATTGCATTGTCATGTTAGGTCCTTCTATAATGCCATGTTGTTATGAGGTCAACGATGATATTATCGCTAAATTTGATGATGAATTTGGCATTTCTACCTGCACAGATGGAAAAAGGCTTGATTTGCATCGTGCTGTCAAAATTCAGCTTATAGAAGCAGGGATAAAAAGCGAGAATATCTCATCAGATCAAACATGCACAGCTTGCAATCTAAACCTTTTCTATTCTCATCGTGCTGAAAATGGCATCACAGGACGAATGATGTCACTTATCAAATTATTATAATGTTACTTCCATTCCAGAATAACGCCCATCGCTTGTGTTCTATCATCCATAAGCATTTGATACATCTGCGGTGCATCTTTACAATTTACCCTATGGCTTATCAAAGGCTTAACGTCAATCTCTCCGTCTGCGATCATATTAAAGAAGAGTTCTCCGTGACGTTTTTGCGTCCATTGATTGTATGGAGTTTCATACTGCGGATGAGATGAGTTATGCGCCCCGATTATGGAATAGCTGGGCGAGTTGCAGAGATCGTGAAAATCAAAGTTTTTAGTTGTCCCTCTTGGACTGCTCAGAATTACGAGTTTTCCCTGACGTTTTAGAACTGAAAACTCCTGTGGGATTATATCAGGATTGCCAGTAACCTCATAGACAACATCTGCCATTCTACCATTTGTCAACTGATAAACTGTTTTAACTACATCAGTATCTTTTGGATTTATAGCTACTATACCTTTTGTTTTAGGCAACATCCCTATTCTATTCTCTGATATATCTATACCAAAAACAGGTCTAGCACCAGCAAAATGACAAAGTCTGACTGCAAGTTGACCCAATAGCCCTAAACCATAAACAACTGCTGACTCTCCCCAACTTAATTCGCCTCTACGAACGCCATTCATCACAATTTCTGCAAGAGTAAAGAAAACTGCTTGCTCATCAGGTATATCTCTATGAATAACCCTGACCGATTCTGGTTTAGCTATGACATAAGAGGAATGGGGCATATATCCAGCGACTTTGCGACCAATCCAGCTTTTATCAACATTTTTTCCAACTTCAATAACCTTTCCGATATTATTATATCCCGGCGTAAGTGGAAAGCTTGCAATTCTATCCCAAATTGAACCTTTTGGAGATTCTGCATTCAGTATAGTTAATTCCGTCCCAATGCTTATTAAAGTCAGGATCGTCTCTACAAGCATATCGTTATCGCCTATAACAGGCATTGCCCTTTCTTCTACCGTTACTTGTTTCGGTCCAGTAAAAACCACAGTTAAGTTTTCCATAGTGTCTCTCCATCTTATAGTTTTATCTCTTTTTAATTTCTCCCCAAAATGTTGAGATTTTCCCTTCCATTGTTACTTCACTAGAAGGCGATAGCATAGCATCATAAAATTCTTTTATTTTCGCCTCGCTTAAAACATCAACGAAATAGCAAAAATCATCTATCGCACCGGTGAACCAATCATCTCGTTGTTGCCAAGTGCCGAGAGAAAGGTTATAGTTTTTTCCTTTGTCCGCAGGGGGAATTTTTGGAGTATTCGCATTCGGTCCTAGTCCACCTGCGTAATTTTGTCTCAATACAAGGCTTCCATTGAGATAACAATTTAATACTGCACCATCATAAGTCCAAGCGAGTTGATACCATTTATCATCTTCTAACGTGACATTGATATTATCGCGCACCTGCCCAGAGCCACCTCCGCCGACAGCTACTGGATCATAAATACGGACTACAAAGGCATTTCCCTTCCATTCCGCAGGTTTTGCTTCTGTTTCTATATACCATAGATTGCTACGTTCAGCGATCGCTTGCCAATAATTTCCGTTGCGTTTAGTCAGTTTTGCCCAAACTATAGCGGTTGCTTTTGGCGAATCAAAAACCGATCCAATAGGGGCAGGTATGTCTATAAAACTTCCGTTAAATCTTGCTGAATCAATCATAATAGCTTTTCCGCCATTGACGCCCTTTGTCCAACCGAAAGCATTTGGGTCTCCAACCTCTTTGCCGTGATTTCCTTTGCCAGAATCATCATTATAATTTCCATCAAGCGCCCAATGACCAACGAGGTTTGGCGTTGATTTTATCTTTACTGTGAGCAATGATTGATCTGACAATACAAAATTTATCGCAAATGAAAATGTAATAACTACGAAAAAAAGAATTAAAAAATATTTTTTCATAATATCTTCCCTTTGTGTTGCTACCATCAACCACGCATATATTCCCTTATCCTACTATCAAAATATTGTATAAGCCTTATCATATCATTTTCGCCCTTCCTCGCAGTTGCAAACTCGGGAGAGTTGGATTCTTTCCAGCCGTGATCTCGGTAGTTAATTTCTCCAATACGAGTCATATCTACAAGGCTTTTATCCAAATATAGCATAAACGAAGTCTCACAAACGCCAGCATGATCGCCCTCTCCAAGACAATCAATATCGGTTGCAGGAATGATTGAGATAATCCTTTTATTATTATATTCAGCGGCGATTTCCTTGACCATATCCCGCTGACATTCAGGATAATGACCTGAGAACAGGACAAGAACCTTTATCCCCATAATTATCATCTGATCAATGATTTCTTTTATATGATCTTTTGTTGTTTGATCTGTATAGAGATTTCCCCATTCTCCTGTGAATTTTCTCATCAGTTCATCACTGAGTTTATGGATACCAGAATAAAAATGAGGTGGGAACACGATTCCGCCTAATGCTTGTGCAAGAATACAGCAAATTTTATGAGCTTTGATCACATCAAGTCCCATAGGAAGATGATCGCCATGCCGTTCAAGACATCCTATCGGAAGATAAGCAACAGGATATTCTTTTATCCTTTCTGTCGCCTCTCGTCCTAACATAAGCTCATACCTAACTTTTTTTGTGAAATTTATAACAGGATTCATAATCAATCCCCCTTTTCATAATCTGATTTTACTAAACGTGCGCCAAGGTTGAATAATTTGTGCGTTGGGGAATTATAACCTCTGTATGCTGAGCGAGTAAAATTAGCTATATAATAAAAACTTCCGCCACGAAAGACGCGAGTATCTCCCGATTCTGCACCCTTTGGATCAACCTGTGTTTTACTTTCATAAGGTCCATAATAATCTTGAACCCATTCCCAGACGTTTCCATGCATATCATATAGTCCCCAAGGATTAGGCTTTTTCTGCCCTACCGCATGAGCAAACATATTGCCGAGGTCATAAGTATTTTTGCCAAACCACGCGTATTCACCCAATTTACTCGCACTGTCACCAAAGGAAAATGCTGTTTTCGTCCCTGCCCTGCAAGCATATTCCCATTCTGCCTCTGTCGGCAATCTATAAACGTTTGTTTTCTCTGCTTCATTTAACTTGGCGATAAATTCCTGAACATCGTTCCAAGAGATATATACTGCGGGATGATTTTCCGCATTTTTGACGAACACTTGTCCTTCCCATGGGCGAGTATTCATAACGCTTTCCCATTGGCTTTGTGTGATCTCATATTTGCCTAACCAAAAGCCTTTACTTATGATTACCTCATGTTGAGTTTCGTTGCTCTCTCTGCCTGATTCGCTTTCTGGCGACCCCATGATAAATTTTCCGGGATTGATCCATACCATATCCATTTCAGCACCGCCGGGAAGTTTAATAGTTATCTCCTTAGGTTTTTCATTATCAGAAATAGTTCCAACAGTAACGACAGTATATATTGCTAACATAATAAAAATCATAATAACTCCTTTCTTATCTGATTCTCTTATTGCTTGGTAACATTATAATACTTGCTAACGAAGTGATCAAGTATATAGCACCAGCACAATAAAAGACGCCAGCTAATCCAAAAGCATCGCCGATCATTCCACCAGTAGCGGGTCCTAAGAACATGCCCAAGGCATATACCGCTTGATAAAATCCCATAGCACTTGCCTTTTCCTCTTTTGGTAACCCTTGAATTGCTAACCCCATAAGTATCGGCGCTGCCAATCCTCGTCCTAATGTCCCTAATCCATTAAGCAAAATTAAAAGGTTTACACCTTTGATAAATGGCGTTATTATGGTTATGATAGATACCGAAATAAACGCCAAGAAAACGGTCATTCTATATCCTATTTTTGGTGCAACAAATGTCCCTGCTAAAAGATTAGATATTGTCAAAGCCAAATGCGTGACGAACATCAGAGTTCCTAATTGACTTTTTGATGCCCCTATTTCGGTTGCATATATAGTAAGAAAGCCATAAGTGATAACAAAAACAGAAAACTGGCTTAATGCGGTTAGGATTGAGACTGTTAAAAGTAGCTTTCTTGAAGCAACAGATAATACCTTTTTTATTGAGAAGTCTATTGAGTTTATTATCCTCGTCTCTGATACAGGCAATATAAATAACATACCGATCATAGCAAGTCCGATACCATAATAAAATGTATAGACAGAGCCTTGCTTTTGAGCTATATTACCGCCAATATAGGTGATGATCATCTGTGAAAATCCTGTGCAAAAGCTAATTAAACTCATCGCTTTTGTTGATTGCTTGTCATCAAAATAATGCGAATACATTACGGTTAAAGCAACCCACATTGATGCGGAAATTCCAGCAATTCCCCTGAATATCAACAAAATCCAAGGGTTAGGCGAAAGAGCTAATCCTAAACAGCTTATAGCGGTAAACACAAAACCAGAGATCACAAACGGCTTACGTCTGCCTAATCTATCAGACCATATACCGAGAGGAAAACGGAATAAAAACTGAGATAGTCCATAAGATGCAACGACAAATCCGACAATTGTCAAAGATCCGCCAAGTTCCTTTGTATATGGCGAAAGGATAGGGACATAAACATAAAGCGACGCCCAAAAAAAGAATGTGCCGATTAAAATAAGGATTTGTTCAGTTTTGCTTGATAGCTTCATTAACACCCCCATTCTTGTTTTCCATCTCTTGTAATTGCATAAGTTTATTGAATGCCATAGCATTTTTAGGATTGATCTCCAAAGCCCTTTGAAATTTCTCCTTTGCCTCTATAATAGCCCCCTTTTCCATATACAGAAGCCCTAATGCGTAAAAAGCCTGATCGCTTTTTGAATTGAGATCAACAACCTTATTAAATTCCGCTATTGCTTGGTCTATCATACCTTCAATTGCATATTGCCTTCCGATCTCATAATGAAGTTCGCTTGGCGGAAAGATCAAATCCCTACTTGTGATCCATAACGCAACTAAGACAATGAATAAAAGCAAAAGCGACCTTTTGAGATTAAAAGCGATCCTATTATAATTTCTGACCGTGTTTTGATCATTGACAGCTTTGTCTATGAGTTCCAATCTCTCTGATATTGATGGATGAGTGGCAAATATTTTGAAGATACGAGGATTTCTTATCATAATTTGGTTTACATAAGCGACTTTCATCAAGGCATCTTTAAATGAATCAGGCTTTCCCGTTATTCTCACTGCATAAATATCAGCTTGCCGCTCAAATATCCTTGATACAAATCGGAAAATAAGGACAAAATAGACAAAAAAAAGCGTAACTATAAAGACACCACTTAACAATGCTGAAAATGTCTCATTACTGGATATATGATTGATTGTAGGCAACATTAAAGAGTAAAGCATCCCTGAAATACTGAGATAAGCGAATGAGAAAATGATGTATGCGGGTATATGTCCCATTTTTATATGACCGAATTCATGGGCTATTATCGTCTCAATTTCATCTAAGGTAAAATTGTGAAGAAGAAAATCTGTTATAAAAATTGTCCTTGATTTTGGAAGTAACCCTGCCATGCCAGCATTTGCGATCCGTCTTCCGCTCATGTTCCACACAAGAATATCGCCAAATTTGATATTGTTTCGCTCAGCCATAGACAAGATTCTATTACGGATTTCTCCGCTTTCCAGTGAACGTGCAGACCATATACGCCGAATAAAAAATGGTGACTTGATAAACATGAAAATAGCGATCCCTATAATGATAAACCAATATATGTAATTGTGAGTAACAAAAAAGATTCTGATATTTAATGGCATTATATCAATTGTGTCTGATATAAGAAGGCTGACCAGAAATGGCAGAGATGGGATAAACATCAGCTTTATATCGGGCAAGAAATAGCTTTTAGCTGTTAATGTCTCATCGTTCTTTTTTCTTATCCGAAAAAGTGCTAATTTGCATAAAAGAAAAGATATGACTAAAAGAATTATTATTAGAAAGGTCTTACTATTCGTAAATTTAGGAAATGGAGATTTTAGCAGGTAAATTGGTATCTGAAGCCAATATATTTGAATAACAAAGCAACTGACTGATAACAGACTGGCAACAAATCCAAGAATTGACGTTATAAATGGATTTATAATAGAATGCCTATTTCTAATTGCTATGATCTTACCTGCTATAAAAACTATGATGGCAGGGAGAACAGTAAGGAGAATTAATAAAATAATAATAAAAGGCTGTTCAATATGTAAGTTCTGAGAACTAGGAGTCCAGAAAAAAAGAAATATCAACCCAACTGTCAGAACGATGGCGGATGTTGGTAGCATTAATTAAGTCTCCGTTTATGGCATTCACTTTTCGCTGTCAATCTCAAGCAATTTTCTTGTGTATTCCTTTATTTCCTCTCCAAATTCCTCGTCCTCAAAGGCAAACTTAATGAAAGCCTCAAAATATCCCTTAAATCCGCCGACGTCGATCCTTACCTCGTCTTCTGCAAGCCTTACACCCCAGACATCATGCTTATTCATAAGAATTCTTATTGAATCTGTTATTTGGTATTCATCTTTGTTTAATGGCGTTTCTCGTATAGCATCAAATATTTCAGGGCTGAAGACATACCTAGCAGAGATTGCGAGATTGCTTGGTGCTTCGTTAATTTTCGGCTTTTCAATCAAATCTTTCAACTTAAATTCTGCTCCATAGTCGAAATCGGGATGTGGTGAGGCAATGCCATATTTTGAGACATTCTCCAAAGTTACAGGGCGAAACGCTATTGTAACAGCGGAATTTCGTTTTTCGTGAGTTTCAATAAGCCGTTTAAGAAGCGATCCGGGTTGAGAAGACATGATTATTGAATCTCCAAGACAGACAATAAACGGCTCATTATCCACAAAATTTTCTGCCAGACTTATAGCGTGTGCAGTCCCTTTTTGCTCACTTTGTCTTGTATAAAACAGTTGGCAGTCGCTTTCCTCATGTTTGAGTGTGTTGATCAGGTCATAATTTTCTTTTTCTTTAAGGTATCTGATCAATTCCATATCTCTATCAAAATGGTCTTCTATGGCACGTTTTTTCTGACCAGTGATAATTAAAACCTGTTTTATTCCGATTGCCTCTAATTCCTCAATAACATATTGTATAGTAGGTTTTCTTCCAACGGGAAGCATTTCCTTAGGTTGAGATTTTGTAGCTGGCAACATTCTAGTTCCCCAACCAGCTGCGGGAATCACTGCTTTGCGAATAGGCATAATTTTTTGCTCCTAACATATTAATTTATAAAAGTATATAAAGAAGTTCTGTAAGGTCTTGAATTTCATAATCAGGGGGAGGTATGTCTTGTTTAAGTTTTTTAATAGGTGGTCTATTTAACCATGCGGTAATCATACCTGCTTTTTTTCCGCCTAATATATCAGCGGATTGCGAAT
>DTPJ01000836.1 GCA_011334435.1 Candidatus Poribacteria bacterium
GGTTTTAAGGATAAGGACCTAGCATTAGAGCTAATAAGAAGGAGGCGAGATATAATGAGAAGATCACCAACTTATGATATATTTGCAGAGATGATAGAAAACGAGAAAAAAGATGAGTGGATAAGAGAAGGATTACAGCAAGGATTACAACAAGGATTACAACAAGGATTACAGCAAGGACAATTAGAGGCAATGAAGAAGTTTTTATTGGACACATTAGAGATAAGGTTTGAAAGAATACCAGATGGAATAATAGAGATCATAAACAATATAACTGATGAAGAGATATTCAGGACACTACATCGTTATGCGATAAAATGTTCATCATTGCGCGAATTCAAGACAAAAATGAAATCAATCATTGAAAAAAAAATAGATTAAGGAGATGGCAATGTCACAAATACCATGTTGGGCGAAATTTGAGATTAATTTGATTAGCGATAAGATATATGATAATCCTGTTCAGGAGATCACTCTTTCTGCAATTTTTAAATCACCTGATGGGAAAGAATATCCAGTGCTTGGTTTCTGGAATGGCGACAAAAATTGGGTCATTAGATTCTCCCCATGCAAAATTGGCAAATGGACCTATGTAACCAAATTCTCAAATGCAGATGATCTGGGATTAAATAACCAAAAAGGGGAGTTTCATTGTGTAGAATATACTGGCGATAATCCTTTATTTAAGCATGGTGCAATACGAGTATCGGAAAACAGACGCTATTTAATACATAGTGATGGGACGCCTTTCTTTTGGTTAGGAGATACTGCGTGGAACGGTGTCCTTTTATCCAAAGATGATGATTGGAGAGTTTATCTTAAAGATAGGGTTAATAAGGGATTTACGGTAGTTCAATTTGTCACAACTCAATGGCGTGCAGCGACAGGCGATATTGATGGAAGAGTGCCATTTACAGGTAAAGAAAAAATAAATATAAATCCTGAATTTTTCAAACGTATGGACAAACGTATAGAAGAAATGAATGACTTTGGCATAGTTGGCGCACCAGTGATGTTATGGGCGATCAGTGCTGATACCGATCCCGGATTATCGTTGCCTGATGATCAAGCGATTTTGCTTGCTAAATACATGCTTGCTAGATATTCAGCTTATCGTGTTATTTGGATACTTGGCGGAGACGGCAATTACAGAGGAGAGCGTTCAGAGAGATGGAAAAAAATTGGACGTGCAGTATTTGATGGCTATCCAGATCAAATAGCAACGATGCATCCACAAGGTATGAATTGGGTCGCTGATGAATTTCGCCATGAAAATTGGTTTAGCTTCAATGGCTATCAAAGCGGTCATGGCGATAGTGATGATACGCTTAAATGGCTTTGTGAAGGTCCTCCAAGCGTTGATTGGAAAAAAGAACCTCATCATCCTATAATCAATCTTGAACCAAATTATGAAGCACATGTCGCTTATCAATCAAGAAAACCCCATGACGCAAAAGCGGTCAGACGTGCTTGTTATTGGAGTCTTCTTGTATCCCCTACCGCAGGTGTGACTTATGGCGCTCATGGTATATGGAGTTGGGAAATTGAACCGAAAGAACCGATGAACCATAAAGGCTCTGGAATAGCTCAACCTTGGTATGAAGCTATAAAATTCCCCGGAAGCCTGCATGTAAAGTATATGAAAGAATTCTTCATGTCTTTTGATTGGTGGAAACTTATTCCCGCTCCCGAATTACTGGTGGAACAACCCAGCAAAGATGATCCACATAAATTCGTCGCAGTTGCCAAAACATCAGATAACAAATATATTGCAGTTTATATCCCAGAAGGAACTGACATTAAATTGGATTTGAATATGCTCAAAAAACCTATGAAAGCGAAATGGTTTAACCCGAGAAATGGTGAATGGTCTGATGAATTTGATGTTAATGAATCGTTACAAACTTTTCGTCCAATAGATAATGAAGATTGGGCACTCTTAATATATAGTCTTTGATAATGTAGTCAAAACAACGGATTATATGGAAATTTAGGATAGTGACTTCTTGATATGAAAAAGAAAATTTTCATAACAATAGCGATTTTCTTTGTCGCTTTATTTATAGGCGGATATTTCTTTCTCAGAAGCGATTACGCATTAGATATGATCCGTTCTTTTGCTGAATCCAAGATACAGGATTTAATCAAGCGAGAGGTCTCAATAGGAAGTATCACTGGCGATCTTTTCCGAAAAATCACTATAAACGACATTGCAATAGCAAAAAATGAAAAGCTTATTGAAGGAAACCTAATTGATATAGAGAAGATAGAAGCGGAATATTCCCTAATTAAGCTTTTCAGGCTCAAATTTGTTGTAAGTGACCTTGAAATAACCAAACCGCGTATTTCTCTGGTGATAGATGAAAACGGAAAAATTAACCTTCCCGAATTCCCACAACAAGAACCCAAAGAAGAAAAGGGCGAACCTTTATTAAAATTTCTTTTGTCAAAGGCGGAGATAAAATCTGCCGAAATTAGCGTTATTGATAAAAGAGATGCGATCAATCTGACGATAGATGACCTAAATGTGATGATAAATGGAGATTATATTGACAAGGCTTTGTATAATGGCGAAGTAAAAGCTGACAAAGCAAATGTAAGTCTTCAAAATGTGACAAAACAAATATCTGATATAGCTATGAGTTTTAATATGGTTGACGATAAAATAAATCTGTCCGATCTCGGTTTGAGAATTGGTCAGTCGTCTGTTAAAGGTTTTGGCGAGATCACAAGCGGGAAAACTCAAAAGATAGATATTAATATTGATTCCAAAATAGCCTTAGAAGATTTTAAAGAATTCGCTCCACAACTTAAACGTCTTAATGGTTTGGTAAACATAAATATAAAAGCCAATGGTGAAGTTCCAAATATATCAGGGATATGCAGATTAAACTCTGACCAGATTCAAATTAACAACCTTACTGTTGGCAAGACCTTTGGTGAAGCGAAATTCTCAACGAAAGACTTTGAGTTAAATGATATGACAGTCCAAATTGGAAATGGGAAGGCAGAAGTCAATGCAAAGGTAAAATTAGCTGATGGAAAGATCAATAATTATCAAGGGAATATCAAAATTGATCAACTTGATACATCAAAGATTATAAGCGGTATAACAGAAATTGAATCATCTATATCAGGTTATCTTAATGGTGATATAAAGATCAAAGGTAAAGAACTCCGTCCTAACTCGCTTGAAGCTGAAGGCGAAGTCAATATCATTGATACTAAGCTAAGAATTCCACAAGCTAAATCAAACTCTCCGTCAGAATATAAAAATATCGCAATTGGCAACATCAAATCCAATCTAAATATTGATGGTCCACAAATAGCAATGAACGTCAATCGCGATAAGATGATTATGGCGTTAAAAGGCAGGTTAAATGATGATGCAAGCCTTAAATTGTCAATGAATTTAAATGGTATTGATATGGCAGAAATAGCGTCTCTCGCGACAGGCAATTCTCTGATAAACGGACAAGGACAAGTATCCGCAGACGCAGAGATGAAGATCGTCAATCCCGCTTTTCTAAAAAGTATGGGGCTAAAAGATAGCAGACAACAGGGACGTTTAATTAAAGATATAAAGGACTTGAAAGGCAATATCAAAATTAGCATTCCAAATATAGATGTTCCATTAGCTAATAAAGAAGGTTCTGAACAATCACAAATCCACATTGGCTCTCTTAATGGCACTGTGTCTATCAACGACGAGAATATAAAGACAGATGACCTTACATTATTGCTTGATGGTGCAAAATGCCTCATTCTTGCCGATGTCAAAGCAGAAAAAACGCCGAAGATAAATGCAAAAATGATAATTGACTCAATTGTAATTGAAAAATATAAAAATCTGATAGGTGAAAATATACCTATAAATGGAGGATTGATAGAAGGCGAGATAAATATCAACGGTGATATGAACGCTTTAAATGGCAATGGTGAGATGTTTATTCATTCTTTGTCAATTGGCACACGCGTTATAGACCCAATAGAAATCCCAATAACAATTAAATCAAATGAATTGATCATACCAGAGCTTTTAATATCGAGTGACGGCGAGCAAATAAGGACAGTCTTTGAATTTAATCCAAATGGAGATTATGACATTCAGGTTGACTCATCGCCGATCAGCATAGGGAAACTCTATTCTAATTTTGTATCTACCAAAGGTGGGGAAATTGTGCAGGATAGCGAAAGTGAAAAACATATCGCTACTCCTGATGGCAATATACAGATTTCAATTTCAGGAAATGGGAATATGAAATCACCATCATTAGACGGTAGGATAGATATTAATGATCTAAGCTATAACGGAGAGAAATTCGGAGATGGAGAATGCCTTATTAAAGTTGGCAATGATAAAGCTAATGTAGAAATGCGTCTATTAGACAAAACGGTTATCACAAGTTTAGAAGCAAGTATCAAGAAACCATTCCCATTTTCAGCAAGACTGAAATTAGAAGATATTAATGTTGAGCCTGCTTTAAGGATTGCTAAGATCGGTGAGATGTTTGATCTTAATCTAACTGGCGACATAATGGCTTATGGTGATGGTGAACATCCAATGGACATAACAATAGACGGTTCTTTGGATAATATAATATTTAGTGCAGGACAACATAATTGGGTTAATAAATCGCCGATAAGCCTTAAACTCAAAGACCGTAAATTCAATATAGATTCATTACAAATGGACGGCAAGGACGGGAGTTTATTAATTAACGCATCCGCGGAATTATCCAATTCAAAAGAAAATCAAAAGATTGATATAAATGCAAATGCAAAGATAAATGATTTTGATCTGTCAGTCGCATCAGATATTATGCAAACTCCAAAGCCGTTAAAAGGGAAAATAAATTGTAATGTCTTCGTAATTGGTGATAGTAAATCCCCAAATATATTGGCAGAAATTGATGGATCAGGGATAGAATACGATCAGATAAATATTGACGGTTTTTCCAGTGAAATTGCATATAAAGAAAATTTGCTTGAAGTCCAAAAATTTCTTGTGAATGCTTTTAATGGTGAGGCAAACCTTACATACTCAATGCCACTTAATTTAATGGAGAAAGACGCCCTTCTTCCACAAAAACTGATGAATACAAATATGCGTCTATCTATAAATGCGAAGGATATGGACATGGGCATTCTTTCAAAACTCGCTCCAACTGTTGAGTTATCTCAGGGCAAGATTGATAATATAAGTATTGATGTTTCAGGTCGTATAAAACAGCCAAGAGTTAAAGGATTAATAAGCTTGAAAGATGGGTTTATCAAATTAAAATCCTCTCCTGTTCCAATAGAAAATATTGACGGGCAAGTTTCTATACAAAACTCAAAGATAGAGCTTGGCGGAGATATGTATGAGCTTAGCGATTCTGAATACGAAACCTCTCTTGAACTTTCATTGAAATTAGACAAAGGAAAATGCAATGCCAAAGGAAATATAGATATTCCAAGGGATTTTATAGATTATGTATTAAAGCCAAAACCAGACATAACTCCTATAGAAAATGTCCTGTCAATCATCAAAAATCCAGACGAAAACGTTAAATATCCGTCATTTAATCTTAATGTTAATGCAAAAGATATAAATGTAGATGCTTGGATAAAGCCAAAGAATGATGTTACTTTACCTATAAACGGTGAAATATCCGCATTTGCTAATATTAATGGCTTTATATACAACCCAAGTGGAGAAGTTGTAATAACTCCGATTAATTTAATTGTAAATAACCATGAGATAAAAAATTCAGGGATTCCTAAGATCACATTATCCGATAGAAAAATAAATATTAACGATTTCAAGTTACTGACGAAATCACCAAAAGATCTAAGTGGCAAAGAACAAGAAGGCACAATAAGCATCTTGGGAAATGTGAACATTAACGATAAAACGCTTGATATAACTTGCTTAGGAGAACATCTGCATCCCGGAATAGCTTCATTTGCTTTGAATAAGCAAACTTTGGACAATGAAACATCAAAGATCGCTATCAATCATGGTGATATTGGATTTAATATTGGAATAAACGGCAATCTTGACTCTCCGAACATAGATGTATCTGTAAAGGGAAAAGATATTTCTATGCCTGTTATTGTATCTAAACAAGGATCATCGCAAGAAAAAGAGGCAAAAGTTGATAACCTATCCTGTGAACTTTCTTATAGCAACGGACTTTTTGATATAAAAACCGTCAATTTAAACACTTTCGGCAATACAATGGACGTTAAAGGAAAAATTCCTGTTGATATATCATTTTTCCCAGCAAAAGTGACATTTCCCGATGAAGATATGGATATAAAACTTTTGATGGATAATTTTAGTATGGAATTTATAAACCAATTTGTTGATATAGTCCAAGATTTCAATGGCAGTGCTAAAGCAGATATTAGCTTGCTTGGGAAGGTCAACGATCCAAAGCTTATAGGAAGCCTGAATTTACAAAATGCAGATTGCAGTATTATTGCAATAAAGCCGATACAAGCAAAGGCACAGACAGATCAAAAAACGACCTTAAATGTAAATAACATCAATCTAAAAATAACGATGGATGGAAACAAGATCAAAATAGATGACGCATCGTTCAGGATAGGTGATGGATATTATAAAGCTGATGGAAAATTAGAAATGGGGGAAAAACTTAAACCTCAGACATTTGAGGTTTTATTTAAGACAGAACCAGCGATGTTGAAACCTTTTGTTGAATTAGCCGGCGGACAAATCGCCTCTCAAATATCTGGTGACATTAGAGTTCAAGGAAAGCTTACAGGTGATTTTAGAGATTTTATCGGAAAACCAACCACAGAAGTATTAAAACAGATATTAGGTGAATTTGACATTAAACCAGAAGGAGTCAATATCATTGTGTCTGGTCATAAGATTACCAACCCCAAGCGGATATATGCGGAATTCAAAAAGGGTCGTCTATATATGCCATCATTTGGGCTTGTGGATACTACGCCCGGTGTTGTCAATGGAACAAGCATTGGTGCAATGGGATTATGGGAGATCGGCGGAGATAAATCATTTAATCTAACTTCTTATGTTGATATGGGATTTATATCTGAGTTCTTAGGCAAACCTGATTTAATGCAAGGGCGATTTGGTCTAAAGCTTGAGGCACGTGGGAATGAAATAAAATGTTTTTGGCCACCAACAGAAGACGATCGTAGCCTAAAACTTATCTTTGGAAACGCTGGTGTTGATAGATTAGAGGGAATGATTACATTCAAAAATCAAAGTCTTAATATAGAGAAACTATGGCTTGCATCAGGAAATAATTTTGTCAGCATATCAGGTGTTGTCCCAATTGATGGAAGGCAAATGTCAATACAATTTGACGCCAAACTCAATGATATGAGCATATTATCACTCGTCAACAAAGATATTGCAGAATCAGGAGGAAATGGAACAATAGGTGCTACTATAACTGGCGACATAAAGAAGATAATCACTAATGAAGAACCCGTTAATTTCATCGGATCATGTGTGTTTAATGACTTATCTGCAAATTTTGAGCGAGCTTTTGTTGAATTCAACGACTTAAAAGTTGATATAGATTTTGATTCAAGGACTACACCGTCAATAATATTTAGGGATGTTCGCGGAAAGATGAATGGTGGCGAATTTGTCTTAGATACATCAAGAAAGCCCGGAATAGCGATTATATGGGACAAACAAAGAGGATATAAGATCGGAGAGTTTATGAATATAGCCCTTAATGTAAAGGACTGTATGATATATCAGCCAGATATGTATAGTATAATCTTTGATGCGGACCCAGTCAGATTTAGAGGGAATATGGATGCCCCTAAAATAACAGGGAATATCACAATCAAAAAGGGACAATATGTTGAGACCATCCAAAGCCTTATACAAAACCTCTTATCATCAAGAGAAATAGGCACAAAGGCATCTCTTGATTATCCGCTTGTCAAAAATCTTGAACTTGACGTAGATGTCGTAAGAGGGACGATGAGAATGAATAATGGCTTGGTTGACGCAGAGACAGAATTCACTGCAAGAGTTACAGGTTCTCCCGCAGACCCTCGTGTCCGAGCCAATGGACGTATCACCGAAGGTTCATTTGAATACCTAAGCAGAAAATTTAAAATAACAAAAGGCGAATTTACTAATGAGGCAAGAATTGACCCAAAATATGAAATTGTCGCAGAAACAGAACTCAACCAAGATCAAATGGGAATAGATGCGTCTCAGGGATCAAACTTAAAAGTTCAAATGGAAGTAAAGGGGTCCTTGACAGAAAGAACAGTAGATTTCAAGGTTTTAGGCGGTGGACCTGCTCTCCAGCAATTGCCTGATTTAAGCCAAAATCAGATCGCTATATTACTTGCTACTGGTAGCACATCAGATCAGCTTTTATCAAGGACAATGTCAACTTCATCTCAGTTATTGATGGAGCCAGCAAGACTATATGTTGAATCTTATGCAGAAAAAATGCTTAGGTTAAAAGAGCTAAAACTTCAAGCTGATCCAAGAAATCCAAGAGAAGCAAGAGTTATGGCAGTAAAGCCTATTATGGAACAAATATCAATGACACTTGACGTCGGTTATGCTGGTCGTCAGTGGTTTGGATTGCAACGTGAAGTAGGGAAAAATTTTGCGGTAGCTGGAAAGGTAAGCCAAGAGGGTGATTGGGGATTTGATCTCAAGTTGAAACAAAATTTTAAGTAAAAGCAAGCGATAATTATGATAAAACATAAAAATCTCCTTTGGTTAATATTATATTTTCTACTCATCTGTCAATATCTACAAGCACAGGATAGCATTCCCAATATTAACTGGGAGAGATTGCAGGACTTGACCGTCATTGATATTCAATATAAATGCGATGGGGATTTTTCATTAGACAAGGTTCGCTCTGCAACTCTGATTAAAATTGGCACGCCTTGCTCTCGTTCTTTAATAACCAAAAGTATTGAAAATATATACTCAGTCGGCGAGTTTTCCGAAATAAACGTAAATGCTCAGATTAAAGACGATGGCGTCATTATCACTTTTAATCTTATAAAACAGACCAAAGTCCGAAATATACAATTTATAGGTAACAGAAGGCTTGCCCGCGATGACATTTTGGAAGTTCTAAAGCTAAGGATCGGTCAGGAATATAACGAATCACTCGCAAAATCAGATATAAACGCAATAAAAGAGCTTTACAGATTTCACGGCTATTTCGGAACAGAAGTTACATATTCAACTAAAATGAACGAGAAGGCAAAAGAAATTGATATAACGTTTACAATAATAGAGGGTGGACAACCTCTAATCACTGAAATAATCTTTTTAGGCACCAATGAAGCAGTTGCTGAATCAAGGACACTTCTAAGGGCAATGAAAGAAAATAAACTTGGTTGGACATATAAAGGACAAAAAGTTCTTGATATGGACGTCAAGAATATAGAGGATATTTACAGGCAAAGGGAATATCTGACCGCCAGAGTAAAACGTGCAGTTGCTTTGTTCGATCCGAAAGCCATTGAAGAATATCGGGGTAGAGGAAAACATTTCCTTGTTCAATCAGTTACTCCCGAAGAAGCGAAATATGGGACTGTCTCAATTCTAATAGAGATAGAACAAGGACAGCGAGTATATGTTAAGTTACAAGGGAATAAGAATATATCGGATAAAGAGATTAGAAATTCAATTGCACTTTTCAGAATGAAATCAGTCAACGAATCCATTGTCAGAAGAAGCAGAGAGGATATAGAGAAACTTTATAAATCCAAGGGATATTATCTCGTTGATGTCCGTTATAGTATTTTGAAAGACATAGTTTGGGATTTTAATATTGATAACGATCTAAATGGCTGGCAGTCAGACGACCCAAACCAAGTGTTAGAAGTATCAAAAAGTCTATTGAAAATCACAAATTCCAGTGAAATAAAAGCTAATGTTGATGTTGACACAAAAATATATCAAAAGGCACAAATAAGAATGAAAGTGAGTTCAGAAACAAGCGAAGCCAAAGAGACGAAAGCTACTGGAAGACTTTATTGGATCACCAATGAGTCAAAGAAATGGAGTCAAAAGAGAAGTCAGACATTTAAAGTAGATATTGATAATCAATTCCATGACTACGAAATCCCAACATATAAAAACAAAAACTGGTCAAACATTATTACTCAATTTAGGCTTGTTCCTGTTGACATTCCTAACGCTACTGTGACAATTGAATGGATTAAATTAACAACAGAATTTATACCAGTAGTATTTAATATCACTGAAAATAAGCAGATGCGAATCATAAAACCAATAGCATTAGTCGCTCCCCCGGGCAAGAAACTCCAAATTGAGACAGATCAGATAAAAAAACAGATGCTCACGCGTAAAAAAAGCATTTTCTCTTTTTGGCTATTAAAGAAATATTTTCCTGATGGCATACTTAATGAAGATGTATTTGAGGAAGACAAAAGGGCTATAATCGCATTTTATAAAGATAATGGATTTACAGACCCCAAGATCAGTGAAACAAGAAAGACAATACCCGAAAAAGGCGAGATTGATATTACAATAACGATTGACGAAGGAGAAAGGACTTTTGTTAAAGAATTAATTGTTGAGGGCAACCTAAATGATGTCATCAAAGCAGATGAACTATTTTCAAAACTTGAAATTATATCAAAATATAATCCTCAAAATATCTCTAATGAAGGATCAATCCTAAGATACAAAATAGACCCGCCAAAACCATTTCGCGAATACGATATAGTTGCAGATAGGTCTTATCTTAGCCTACGCTATGCAGATAAAGGCTATCTTGCTGAGATTGAGCCAAATTTAGATGATATTAAGAATGGCATTGTGAGGTATAAAATAATTCCCGGAAAACAGATCAAATTAGATGGCAACGTTGATATAATAGGAAATGAGAGAACTAAAAGATACATAATATCAAGGGAAATCTCAAAAACATTATTGGAAGATAAAATCTTCAGTTTTACAGAGATTGAAAAAACCGCACAAAATATACGCAATACTGGTCTATTTCAATCTGTTAAAACTGATACAAGACCTATTGATGAAAACAATGATCTGTATAGGTTAGTGATAAATGTCCAAGAGCGAGATTTTAGAACCGTAAATGTCAGGGCAGGTTATAACTCAGTTGAGGGATTTCAAGGTGGGATAGAGGCAAATGACATTAATTTATTCGGCACAGCACGCAGAATTATGGGTAGAGCTCAGATCGGAACGCAAGGGACAAGAGCCGAGATAGAATATGCAGAGCCAAAGCTATTTCCCAGATTATTAGGTTCTGGAGCAATCGGAGTGATAAATATCTATCCTATTTCTGAGTATAAAGACTATAACGAAAGGCGTAAAGGCGGAACTGCTGGTGTTAGTTGGCAATTCTATCAGAATAACACTTTTAAGTTAGATTATAGATATGACGTCCTTGATTATACGTTGAATAATAAAGAAAATACAACAAGGATAGGAAGAATTGAGGGGTTATATCAACGAGATGCGAGGGATAATTTACTCAACCCTAAGAAGGGCACTTTTGAGGGCATATCTATTGAATATGCGAACCCATTCATCGGCGGTATAGAAAGATTTACCAAATTATCATTAAACAGTATGTTTTATTCAAGACCATTTAGTAATGTTGTTTTGGCTGTTGGATTACGAACAGGATATGCTTGGAATTTAGGAGGAGAGCGAACACTCGCCCCAGAATTATTTAGGATGAGGGATTACCAAACTCCAAGAGGATATAATTGGGAGATCACAGATATAGGAAATGTTTTACTGAATACTAGCGTTGAAATGCGTTTCAATATATACAAATGGCTTGGTTCTGCTGTCTTTTTTGACTCTGGCAATATATATGATGGCATCTCTGACTTCAATATAAATAATATGAGGTCATCAATAGGAGTAGGATTGAGAATAATTACGCCGATAGGTCCTATGAGACTGGACTACGGTTATCCAATAAAAGGCGATGGAAAAAGAAAGCGTTTTCCCGATATAGCTTTTGGAAATCCATTTTAGCGATGTTAGATTTTATATGAGTAATTTAATGCAGGAGGGACAAAGTATGGCTGATATTAAAATATTATCCGTTGTTGATTATGTTGATCATCTTGAAATAATGAGGGATTTTATCAAAAAAGCGGGATTTGATATAGAGATCACAGAGGATCGTGACAAACTGCTTCCAAAAAGCATAAATGACTATGACGTATTTCTTGACTACACTCACGGCGGAAAGTTGACAGACGAGCAAACAGAAAGCGTTATAAAGTTTGTCGCGGAAGGCAAGTCATTAGTCGGTGTCCATTCAGCAGCAGTTGATAAGCAATCGCCGAAATATACAAAATTACTCGGCGGAAAATACATCGGACATTCTGACGAAGCACCATCAAAGGTTAAGATTATTGATCCTATACACCCAATAACAGAAGGTATGAGCGATTTTGAAATAGTTGATGAGATATATAAACTTGAATACGAGCCAAATTCCTTTCAAACATTGATCACAAGCGAGGTTCAGGGCATAGTCTGTCCTGTCTGCTGGATTAAGGAATATGGAAGGGGAAAGGTGACATTTCTTTCGCTTGGACATGGTCAAAAAGCCTTTGAAAATACCAACTTTCAACAATTAGTTATCAGAATGATAAAATGGGCGATTAGGTAGAATATATGAAATCAAATAAAAATCTATTAGATGCAGTCCCCTTTGCTATTGCAATAGCACTTTCGGCGGGGTTTTTGCTTTGTGGTTATGAATTTATTCGTAGTCCTTCCTCTTCTATCTATCTTGAAGTTTATGGAAAAGAAAAACTTCCTTATGCTATGCTTGGCGGATCAATATTTACCATAATCTTTTTATATGGTTATGGTTGGTTGATAACCTTTATAGGTGCAAGAAGAACTCTTCTTGTTACATCGCTGTTTTCTTTTTTGGTTATTGCAGGATGTTATTTGACAGTTCAAAGTGGAATTAAAATTTCCGCTTGGATACTTTACTCCTTCCGTGAGGCGTATATTGTTGTCATAATTGAGCAGTATTGGTCGCTTATAAATAGCGTTTTGAGAGAAGATCAAGCGAAGAAGTTCAATGGACCTATAACAGGTGTCGGTTCTTTGGGTGCAATCGCTGGCGGATTTGCTGTCGGTTACCTTGCAAGCAAAATTCACACAGAAGGATTAATTTTATTAGCATCAGCGTCTTTGTTGCCATCGGCTTTATTTTCTGAAATCGCATATCGCTTAGGCGGAGAACCTGCACCATCTGTTGAGGAAAAGGGCAAAAAATCCCTTGCTATTAAGCTATTTAGGGACTCGTCATACCTTCGTAGGATAGCACTTTTGATCTTTTTAACTCAAATAGTCTCAACAGTCCTTGATATTAGATTTTCTGGTTTAGTGCAAGACGCTTTTCCCATCAAAGACGAAAGAACGGCTTTCTTTGGCACTTTTTATGCGAGATTGAACCTTACTGCTGGCGTGCTTCAGTTTATTGTCGCTCCAATTTTGTTGAGTTTTGTCAGATTTAGGTATATACATCCTGCTATCCCGATAATACATCTGATCTCTGCAACAGTTTTGCTTGTTAAACCAAGTCTATTCACTGGTGGACTTGCATATTTGGTTTTCAAGGCTTTTGATTACTCCATATTTCGTGCAGGTAAGGAAATTTTTTATATGCCTTTATCATTTGATAGCCGATACAGAGCTAAGGAAGTCATTGATGCCTTTGGATACAGGGCATCAAAAGGCATATCTGCTGGATTAACATCTCTTGCAACTGCTATTTCTAACTTTTTCGGTTATGTTTTATTATATGCTGTTTATCCAATTACTGCGATGGTCAGTGCTGTCCTTTGGTTCGTTACAGTGACAACCGTCGTTCGCCAGCATGATAAAATGATCAATCAAAGTGAGCAATTAAAATGAGAATATTTTTCTTATGCTTTTTTGTGTTTTCCTTTTTTATATCATTTCTGTTTGCGTCTGATCAGATTAGTTCAGAATCTACAAACAAAGGTCAGGTTGAAGTATCTGCTAATCAGAATATCGCTTCTATGGAGAAAGAAATATCAGACCTTAAAGCAAAGATAAAAGAGCTTGAAAGCAAAATTGATCAATTGACTAAACTTGTAGAAACTCTTATTGCACAGCAGAAAAATGCTAAACAAACATCAGAATTAGAAAAGGCAAACGTTCAGACAGTTAATAAAACGGAAGAAAAGCCTGAATTTGTCTATGTATCAAAGTCAGGGAAAAAATATCATAAGCAGGATTGTCGGTTTTTAGTTGGGGAACCGATACGAATGACGATTGAAGAAGCTAAAAAGAAAAAATTGGAGCCTTGCAAATTCTGCTTTCCAGAAAGTGAGACTGATAAAACAAAGAAAGAAAACAACAAGAAATGAATGATTAATTGAGTAGCTGATGGTCTAATACCTAAAAAGGTATAAAATGAAATGATTTTAATATAGCTTGAGTAGCAAAAGAAGCCAAAGACTACCGCCAATGAAGGTTAAAATTGCACCAACGGTCAAGATATAATCCGATCTGATTTTGGATTGCCTATTTCTGTAAACATATTCTATGCCAATTGCCGCTATTATTACAATAAAGATCATCTGTAACTTAAAAATCAATAGACCTAAATGCAGACCAAAGGAATCAATATATCTTTGAGCAAATGGATTAGCCTCTTCCCCGTTTGTTTTTGTTAGCCCGTGCAAAGTAAGAATATAATCAAATACATGTGCTAATATATACGTTAGACTTGCTAATATGAGTTGTTTGTAATGACGAAATATGGCGGTTATATTTATTTTTGATAAATACTTAATCCTAATCACTTTAAATATTTAATTTTTTAGCTATAATTTGCTATTGTTCGCCTTCTATAGTTCCGATTTCAAGTTTAAGTTCTGATCTCGCTTTTATCTGTTCTACTAACCCATCTCGTATGTAGATGACTCTATCAGAAACATCAAGCATTTTAAGGTCGTGAGTCGCTGATATTACGGTGACATTCTCTTCTTTGTTCATTTCGCGAAGAATATTAATAATATCTCTACCAGTTCTCAAATCAAGGTTACCCGTTGGTTCATCGGCGAGAATAATTGATGGTCCATTAGCAAGCGATCGTGCAATAGCAACTCTTTGTTGCTGACCACCAGAGAGTTCGCTTGGTTTATGGTCTGCCCTTTGTTCCAATCCTACTTTTGCTAAAAGTTCCATACCTTTTTTCCTGCGTTCGCTTGCGCCCAGTCCTGCAAATATCATCGGCAATGTAACATTTTCAAGGGCAGTCATAACAGGTATAAGATTAAATGTTTGAAATATGTAGCCGATCTTCCAGCAACGCAACCAAGCTATTTCAGAGGGACTAAGTTCAAGAAGATTTACGTCGTCAATATAGACAGTTCCTGCTGATGGTCTGTCCAACGCACCGATCATATTAAAAAGCGTGCTTTTCCCTGATCCAGAAGGTCCCATTATTGAGATATACTCACCACGCTTTATCTCAATGTCAATCCCTTTTAATGCACGAAGGATTGTCCCTCCCATTTGATATTCTTTTATTACGCCAACGGTTCTAACAGCTATATCGTTATTAGTTTTATTTATAGAAGCCTCTGCCATTTATTACACTCCTTTAAACCTCAACCCTCATAGCTTCTGCTGGTGGTAATTGTGCTGCTCTATATGCAGGTCCAGCAGCTCCTATTACTGCTAAAACCATGCCAAGTATGCAAGCTATACCCATATACATAAGAACTCGCAGTATATACTGAGGAAATCCCAAGAAAACGTCCAGACCATAATCTTTTAGGTTTAATAACATAATGCTTATGAACCCGACAAATGCGCCAATAACTGCCCCTGCAAGTCCTTGAAAACCAGATTCTAATAAGAATAGTTCAACGACAAATTTGTTTAATGCCCCAAGGCACTTCATCGTTCCGATCTCGCGGAATCTCTCTGTAACAGCCATAAGCATTGAATTAGCGATACCTACAACACAGACGATCAGCGACATAACAATAAGCCAAATTTGCTGTGCCGAGATGCGACCGGTTTGGACATCATCAATAGCAGTGATTACTGCCTGACTTCCTCTACGTTCAACCATTACTCTTGTTATTTCTGCTCCCGACAAAACCGCGACAAAGAATGCAATTCCGAGAAGTATGCCTGCGGTTGTGATCATTGACCTCCAAAATCTAATTCTCAAGCTTTGAAAACTTATCCTTATTGCCTCTGTAAATGGGAGTTCTATTTGGCTTCTAATTTCGCCTTTTGCGCCCTGCGCCAATTTATTCACCTCCGTTAAAGTTAGATTTTATAGTCTTACCCAATAAAAATTTTATCTATATTGTATGTCCGTTGTCAAGGGCAAAGTATGGGTTTAGGTATGCTAAAATTTAGCATCTAATATCCTTTACTTATACGTTCCATATTTTTTTACCAATTCTATAGTATATTCATACTGCTTAAAGCTAACATTATGAGGAACAGAATGGTCTGAATGGAAAATATATCCTCCGTTTTTCATTGCAACGGGAATTTTAGTTTTGATCTCATTCTCAATAACTTTTGGATCGGGATGTGCCATCGCTCGGACGTCTATTCCTCCCATAAACGTAACAACTTCACCAAAACTTTTCTTTAACTCAACTAAATCCATACCAGCTTTTACTTCAAGCGGTTCAAAACAGTCAAATCCAGCTTCAATAAGCATAGGCATAAGAGGACGAATACCACCACAGCTATGAAGTATTACTTTCATCTTTTTACTGTGAAGAAAGTCACATAACTTCTTATGTGCTGGAAACAATTGTTCTCTATACATCCTTAGCGAAAAGAAAGGACCTGTTTTATAACCTAAATCATCATAGAACATTGCAGCGTCAAATTGAACACCTCTGGCTGTTATCTCTTCAACAATCGCTATATTAAGGTCTACATTAGCCATAAAAAGCTCTTTTATCCATTCAGGATCATCTATCATAGATTCAAGGAAATGCTTAATCCCGATTCTATTTTGCCATAGATCAAAGCCTAATGCTCCTCCGCCATAGACTAAGAAAATATCGTTCTTTTGGCAGCTTTCGTAGGTTCTAATTGCACCATCAAAATCCACTCGCGCATCGCAATATTTATATAAATGCTTAAATTCTTCCCAATTTGCTTTGTTACGGATTGCTACGTCATACTCTTTTTCATTATCACGAAACCAGAGATGCGCCCCTATTCCAGCCCAACCATCAAATCCAAAATATTCCCAAACGCCTTTACCATCAGGGGGATAACCCTCTGATTTCCAAGCATCAATAGTTGATCCCCAAAAATCGTCTCTCATAGGGATGCGATCTGGTTCTTTATGGGACAATACTAAGCGATACCTTTCTGCTGATGTCATATTAATTTATAAAGGAAGCGATAGATTTGACTTCCTTACTCCTTTCTTTTTATATTACTAATCAATTTACTATTACTAATCAAGCACTTGCCCATATTGTCCGACTGTAACGCCTTTATACGATTGCGGACCATAGCGAAGATGCCTTTCACCAACAAGGATCTGAGTGGAAAGAATCTCCTGAGTTCCTTGTATATCTACCAAATCCTGATCAGTCGCTGTTGCAAACCCAAACGGCTTTATCTGAAAATTGAATTGCAACTTGATAATGCCGTTTGTATCGCGAAGGATAGCGTTAACCATAGCGGTTTGATCAGTTATATTGAGAAATCTAAAAAAATCATAACTGCCTGCCACGATTTCAGGGAAGAATAACCTTCTTCCAGCAGTTTTCATTTCAGGGCAAGCTCCGGGAAAAGGCAAGACCATAGTTTCTAAATGACAATGCCTTTCACCAGATAACGGTTTATCAGAAGACACTGTTAAAGATACATCTTTCTGTCCAGTAATTGGATCTACTGGAATAATCCACGATTGAAATGGACGTAAGCTTTTTTCGTTAGACCAAACTGCCTCTCCTGATTCATTTCTGGCTAATGCTGTTAGTTTTGCTTCCTCTTGACTTACATTTATGACTTTTACCCAATCTCTCCAGACACCAGCAGCGATCTGAGGAAAGTATATAGTCGTCGGCGTAGGAGGATCAAGCACTTGACCTAACTGACCAACAGCGACGCCTTTCATCACTTCGCCATAATGAAGATGCCTCTCAGATACGATGAGTTGTGTTGAGATTAATTCTAATGAGCCATATACATTTCCCGTCATCTCGTCGGAAAAGCTTATAAATCCCAAAGGAGCGATCTGAGTGTTGAATTGTCTTACTATTGCACCCTCTAAGTCTCGGGATATTACATTAACCAAAGCAGGTTGATCGCTTATATTAAAAACCCTGATCCAATCAAGACAGGGACCGGATAATTCAGGGAAAAAAAGCCTTCTGCCGACGTTTCTTAACTCTGGAGCAGCACCGGGAAAAGCTAAGACTTCAGTCCCAAAATGACAATGCCTCTCACCAACAAGCGGTTTATTAGAAGAGACTGTCAAAGAAAGCTCTTGATTAACAGATACAGGTTCTACTGGGACAACCCAAGCCTGAAAAGGACGCAGGGATTTTTCACCTGACCAGACTGTTTGTCCTTTCTCATCTCTTGCAACTGCTAATATATTAGCATCTTCATTGCTTACATTGATGACTTGAACCCAATCTTGCCATTGTCCAGATGCTATTTGACTGAAATAGATTTTAGTTGGTGCTGGCATTACATA
>DTPJ01000832.1 GCA_011334435.1 Candidatus Poribacteria bacterium
AACCATTAGACAAATAGCCTTTTTATCAGGTTAAAAAATTCTAAGAATAAGCTACTATCCTACGCAAACCTATTGTTTTACATAAGACTAGAAACTTAAACCTAGTGAAAAACAAGTAACGTCTAGCCATTGGCGGATTACCTTTCTACTATAATGTTTCTCAAATTAGAAACAAAGTTAACATTTATGCGCGCGCGCGCACCAGCCCAACATCACCCTTCCCAACCTCGTCAAACCATAGAATCAACGCTTCATTCCTTTTCATCCAATCACCCTTTTTCGCTTTGACAAAGCAGTCGACTATTTAAGGTTTACCTAATTAAGCTGGGAAAATTGTATGAGTTACCTTCTCATAGACGAATTTCATATTTGGGGATTAGGGGAAGATCCCCCTTGCAGCTAAAATTTCTATTTCCTTAGAGACCGCTAAGACAAACGCTGCGCTCTTCAGGTCTAAATTGTAGTTTTCAGCGGTTTCCACAACGTTTGTGTAAGCAGTGACCATTTTCTTTCGAAGCTTTTCTTTAACCATACCTAATTCCCAGTTCTCACCTGCTTTGTTTTGAAGCCATTCAAAGTAGCTTACTGTGACCCCGCCAGCGTTTGCAAGTATATCGGGTAGCACGTAAACCTTTTTTTCGATTAAGATTTTGTGAGCAAGGTTGGTGGTGGGTCCGTTTGCAAGTTCGAGAATCACTTTGGCCTTTATATCTTTGGCAAGTACACCTACGATTTGTGTTTCTTTTGCAGCAGGGACTAGGATGTCACAGGTGCTTGTCAACAGTTGTTCTACGGTTAGAGGCTGAAGGCCGTTGTATCCAACGACGGATTTTTCAGGGCTTATATTTTGTTTATAGGTAAGGACATCCTTTGGATTCAGTCCCTCTTGAGAGTAAAATCCTCCTTTTGAGTCGCAGATTCCTACAATTCTGCATCCGTAATCTTCGTACAGGAGGTTTGCTATGTTATATCCGACATTCCCGAATCCTTGAACAACGACAGCCGCGTCTTTCAAGGAACTTAATCCTTCGATGTGCCCTTGTTTAACAGCTTCTTCTAGAACATATGCGCCACCCTGGGCTGTCGCTTCCTTCCTGCCTTTGGATCCTCCTAGGCTGAGTGGTTTTCCTGTTACAACTGCAGAAGCATACGGTGAGTGTGGGCTGAGCATTTTGTAAGTGTCATAAATGATGCCCATCTCTCTTTCACTAGTACCTATATCTGGTGCAGGGACGCAGGAATCTGGACCTAATACGGCAAAATTTCGTATGTATATCTTCTGGTCAATCTTTCAACCTCTGCTTGTGACATTTTCTTTGGATCGCAACAAACGCCTCCCTTTGATCCCCCATAAGGTAGATTGGCAACTCGGCATTTCAATGTCATGTCAAAGGCTAGAGCCGTTATCAGATCCAATTTCACTTCTGGAGAATATCTTATGCCTCCTTTGGTGGGCTCATATGATCTGCTGTGCTGGACCAAGTATCCAGTAAACATCTCTATTGACCCATCATCCATTTTCACCGGAAATGTCACAGTTAATTGCCTGAACGGCTGTTCTAAGCGCTTTACGATCCCTTTTTCAATATGTTTTACTTCTGCATTTATAAACTGCACCGCCTTTTCAAATTCTAGCCTCGTCCTTTCCAGAAAGTCAAACTCTTCCTTAACTTCACACGTTTCACGTGCGCTAGAACACATCAAGCAGTACCTCCTTCAGAAACTTTTTCAGCACACTTTACTTCATATACGTCTTTGGAGCCGCATTTAGGACATCCTAGTGGTCGAAACCTACATAATTGACAATTTTCTGATTCCATACCGATATGAAGGCATAAATCCTCAGATCCCTCTTTCTCGCCTACAATCAACCCGATCAGCTTCAACCGCGCACATAGAAACACCTACTGCTCTTTTATTTTTTGGTTGCATGGAGGCTATGTTTATAAGGGTGAGCATCCCTTTTTAATTTGGGTGTTATTTAAATTTTAATTCAAGTTCTCGGATTAAATTGGCTGCTTCTTCCTCCGTCTTGCAAATTGCAGTGATTGCAACTCCTTTAGGTGAAATTTTATTTAAAATTGATAGCACTTTTTCAGATGGCACAATAATTTGAAGTAGTTTCTCCTTAGCAAGTATTTTCTTGTAAAGAGGCACCCAACAATCATTCCCTGCGTCAGGGTTTCCGGCGCCAGGGATCCATTGTATAGCGTCTAGTTCATCGACATTCAATAGTTTGTCTAAATGATTAAGTTCAAGAGGTCCGTCTAAGTGCCACATTGTTCTGGGAATGCGCTCGCATTCTTCAATTATAAGGGGATAAATAAAATCGTCAAATAGCTTGGGTGACAAATAGACTATCGTGTCACATTGAATAACGAAATGTTTTGATCTGCTCCATAATCCTGCCCACGTCGAATAACCATTTTCTGAGCAATTCATAACTTCGCAGAGCGTGTCATAACATTTAAACCAAATGTCATGCACTCTTTCTAAGACTTTTTTAATCATAAGTCTATTCGTAAACATATCTTTTAACAAGGTGGTAGGATAATTCCCTCTGAGTTGTCCTACGACAGTTGCGGTGTCCAATAAATCTGGGAAGGCCACCACCGCATCTTGGCATCTGCTTAGGGCCTTTTCAATACATTTAAGAGTGTACTTCCACCATTTATTTTCTGAATTAAATGTTATCTCTTTAAGGCTCTCTAAAGAGAAAGTTCCTTGAAACCAAGCGGTTCCGGCATGTGCATCAAACTTTAATTCAGCACCCAAATAGGCTGATAAACATCCAGGACCTAAATTTACGAATATGTTAGGAAACGCTTCTTTCCAGAAAATAATATTTGAAAAATCTTCAAAAATCATATCCAGTGCTTTATCTATATCTGGGTAATAACGAAGAAAGGCATAGCTATCAATTAGAGTTGAGGGTATATACATGTCTTTTGGGGAAAAAATTTGAATTAAAGGTCTGTCAAGACTTTTGTTCCACCAAGCCTCAAAAACCTCTTTTATTTTATTTAAATCAACATACAACTGTAACACCGATTATTATAGGATTACCAATACACAGTTTTGCTTGGTTTTCCCCTCAATACCGCTTCGCTTTCGTCAAGTTCAAGTGTTTTTCTAACTCCTATTTTATAATGCCAATCAAAGCAACAGTAGCGGATGAGTTTCACTTTTTTACCTTTAATTTCTTCAGGTATTGGCTCGTTCGATGCAGGCTTTGAATAGTTGGTGAGTTCCACCGTGAATATGCATTTAACCCACTTATTGCCTTCTTCATCTATGGTGTATTCATCTGTTTTCTCTATATTTATAGTTCGTCCTTGTAACCTTTTGTTTCCTATCATCTACTTCCCATCCATGATTTACATATTGTAGCTCCTTCTACTGCATCTCTTGCCGCTGCATCAGCGCCAATCATTTCAGCAAACTCCCTAGTTACTGGTGCACCACCGACAATTATTTTTACTTTGTTTCTTAAACCAGCATTTTTTAGCGCACTTATGACTTTTTCCATTTCCATCATTGTTGTTGTAAGTAAAGCCGACATGCCAACTATGTTTGGTTCATGTTCTCGCACCGCTTCAACAAATTTCTCGGGTTGAACATCAACGCCTAAGTCTACGACGCTGAACCCTGATCCTTCTAGAAGCATTACAACTAGGTTCTTTCCAATGTCATGTAGATCGCCTCTGACTGTGCCTATCACAACTTTCCCCGCTATTTTTAAGTCACTACCTTTCAAGTAGGGTTTAATAATCTTCATACCCTCTTTCATGGTTTCTCCCGCCATTATCAGTTCAGCTAAGAAATATTCTCCATTTTCATACTTCTTGCCCACTATCTCCATTCCTCGAGACATTCCATCAGTTACAACTTTGTAAGCAGGTATGTTGCTATCAATAGCCTCTTTGCATAACTTTGCAATACTGTTTATATCAAGGTTCACTATACTGTCCCTAATTTTGCCTAAGATTTCAGCTTCATCCTTCATTCCGAATACCTTCCTGCGTGCTCATTTTGGCATTTTGGATTTGGTAAAATAATAAAATCCCTTATTAAAGTTTTGGTGCCATAATTTGATTACTGCCACTGAAATTAGTCAATATAACTGGATATTTTCCGAATTTTTTGCCTGTTTCAACCATAGCCAAGAAGTTTTCGGGTTTACACGCATCATTTATCATATGACCCGAGCCAAGTATGTAGCCTCCACCAGGAGCAGCGGCGCTTATTGCTCTTTTTACACTTTCAATCACATCTTCGCGTGTCCCAAATGGCAGCAAATATGATACATCGATATTTCCAACTAAACAAATTTTTCCTCCCCACTTCTCTGCAACTTCAACTATGTCCATTCCTGCAGCAGGTTCTAAAGGCTGAATTAGATCGACACCTGCTTCTATTATCATATCCATAAGTGGGCGAATGTTTCCATCTGAATGAATCATCAAAAATGCCCCTCTTTTGTGAAACTCATCTGCGACTTTTTTAAGACATGGATAGATGAATTCTTTCCAATGTTTTGGTGACATCATGGGACCATGTCTATACCCATAGTCATCCCATAAAAGGAGAATTTCTGCACCAAGGTCGATACTGGCTTTTCCAAGTTCAATAGCGTATCTGGTTGAATCATTTAATACCTTTCTAAGAAAAACTGGATCAGTGTAAATGTATTTCAGAGCATTGTCAAATCCAAGGGCTTCACCTTGGACTTCCCATATTGAACCAACCCCTGCTATAACAAGCATATCATCTCCAGCAGCTTTAATTGCGCTTTTCAGTTGATTTAAATTGTATTCGTCGAGTGGATCCGGCCGAGGGAAAGCTTCGTATTTCTCACGACTTGTCAGATAAGGACCTACATAAAAGGGAGATGTGGTGAATCCATAAGCGAGGCTAAAAATTCTTCCCCAAACATCAACTACTTTATGATTTTCTAATGGGATTGCTTTAAAAGGATTCCCTATCCCAGAAGTACAAAAACAATCTAACCCAATTTGTTTGTACATTTTGATCAGCTTTTTCCATGTTTCTTCAGATGTTCTTCCATCTACGCTAGCAAAGAGCGCAAGTAAATTTGCTAAGTCTTCATTGAAAATCTCGCTCAACACTTTTAAGCTTGGTGGGATTTCAAACAGCGGAACTCTATCAGGTTCTTCAAACATAACCGTTTTAAGTACACGCTCACGTGATTTCATAAAGGATCACCTATTCTAAGCGGATATTTGCCGTATTTTCTTCCAGTCTCGAGCATTGTAAGGTAATTCTCCAGCTTTACGTAATTGGCAACACTGTTTCCACATCCAAGACAGTACCCCCCACCTGGAGCACATTCAAAAAGAATTTTTTGAACATACGCTTGAAAATCCTTATTAGGCATGCGGCTAAGCTTGTCCATGTCTACACCACCAAGAATAGCTATTCTGTCACCGTAGCGCTTTTTGTACTCGATCACTGGATATGATGAATCCTCGTAGGAATGTTTGGCATCTATCCCAACGTAATCAATAAGATCATCCATGATAGCCTTTAGATCTCCGCAACTGTGGAGTATGAAAGGCTTACCATGTTTATGAACTTCTTCAACACACCTTTTCTGCCATGGAAAAACGTATTTTCTAAGAGTTTCTGGTGAAATCATAAGTCCACCTTTGTATCCCATGTCATCCCCCAAAGCAACCGCACCGACGATTTCTCCTTCAGAAGCCAACCCGCAACAAAAAGATATCAGTTTTCCTACTTTTTCAAACAGTTGTCTGATTAGTCTTGGATCGCTATATAATGCCTTAAAAAAGGGTACAGCCCCCATAAGCCACATAACATTTTCAAGGACACCGCCAGGTGTATTGGCGACGATTTTCATGCCATCGGGAAGAATGCTCTTAACAAACTCATAGAGAGCTAAGTAAGATTCTTGAACCTTGTTAGGATCAGGCCATTGGTATTGGTCAATGTCTTCGACAGTTTTAATAATACCTCTGTTCTCGTCTTGCCATCTTCTTTTAGCACTGGCTCTTTCAGCTGTATCATCTGCAAACAGCACATTGTTTCTCGGCAAAAAACCAGGAATGAATATCGGCACGTAGTCGTATCCTAGTTTTTTGTAGAATTTCACGGTAACCCGGACATAAGTCACAACGGCATCAATGTTAACCTTTCCATCAGTCAAATTTATCTCTGGAACGGAATCTCCTGTAATTGCCTCCATAATTTCGGTGTCTGCAAAGAGTTCGTAGAACGGTACATGATCAGGCTCGCCTTCTAAAACCAACACTTTATTTAACCTATCAAAATTGGGCACTGATATGACCCCCCCATAACACTTCTAATTTTAAATTAATTATTAATATCTTTCTTCTTGTTTGAGCGATATTGTAATGGAAAGTGAGTGAAATCAAATTATTGTTTCACCAGTTTTTTTATCGAAAATATGTAAATTATTTAAATTAAATTCGATGAATACTATATCGCCGGGAGAGATATCCGTGAATCCGGCAGATTTAGGTAACATAGCTAAAAGAATCTGTTCACCAACACATAAATGAACGACAAATTCAGCTCCTAGCGGCTCTATAACATCAACTTCTCCTTTTATGCCCTTCTCTTTTTTAACTAATATGTCTTCGGGACGTATTCCCATAAACAATTCTGTATTTGTCATTTTTTCTTTTACAATTCCCCGTAACTCATCAGATATAGGCAGTGAAAACGCTCCAGCATCCAGATAAGCAGTTTTACCTTTTTCTACAAATGAGCAACTAATCAAATTCATTGGTGGGCTACCAATGAAACTCGCTACAAATACATTTTTGGGATGGTTGTAAATTTCTCGAGGAGCACTCACTTGTTTTAATACACCATGATCCATTATAGCAATTTCGTCCGCCATGGTCATGGCCTCAACTTGATCGTGAGTAACGTATATTGTTGTTATGCTCAGTTTTTTTTGTAGTTTCTTAAGTTCGCTTCTCATATACAGTCTTAGTTTTGCATCTAAGTTGCTCAACGGTTCATCCATTAGAAAGACTTTGGGGTTTCTTACAATAGCCCTGCCCAATGCGACTCTTTGGGCCTCGCCACCGCTGAGCTGACGAGGTTTACGGTCTAATAGATGTTCAATTCCTAATAGTTCAGCAACCTGCGCAATCTTCTCCTTTTGTTGGTCTTTAGGTATTTTTCTCATTTTTAACGGAAAGGCTAGATTATCAAATACAGACATGTGAGGATATAATGCGTAGTTTTGAAAAACCATCGCAACGTCTCTATCCTTTGGCAAAACGTCGTTTACTAATTTATTATCTATGTATATTTCGCCTCCATCAGGTTTCTCTAAACCAGCTATACATCTAAGGGTTGTTGTTTTCCCACATCCTGAGGGCCCCAAGAGAACCATAAAGCTTTTATCTTTAATCTCCAAGCTTAGGTTCTTGACAGCGAACACATTGCCAAACGCTTTAACTAAATTATTGATTTTAATACCTGCCATATGCTTCCCTGCTTAACGTACTGTGAAATTTAATAAAATGAAGAAAAGGGGGATTAATTAATCTTCCCTTTGAAGTATTTGAGTAGCGCTAGCTACTGCTTCATCTAAGCGCGTTTTGATGTCTGCCCCGCCCAAGAATATGTCATCTAACGCTGGCCAGAACACGCTTTCTGTTATCTCGAAGTAATGTGGGAAATAGTTAATAGGCTTACTGTAATTCATCATGTTTAGAAAGGCTTGGTAATATTGCGCTGGAGCTACTCTTGACATGTAAGGTTGATTTAACTCGCTCAATTTGCCAGTAAAACAAGCACAGAGGCCCATGAATTTGCTGTTCCGACCGTCGCCACTATACCATTTTAGGAAGTCCCATGCTGCTTTTAGATTTGTACAGTCTTTTGTCACAAACAATCCCCACGTATAGCCCGAAGTTATCAGAGGATCATAAACACTAGGTCTTGGCAAAGGTACAGCAGTTGCATTGCCTACCCAATCAGAAGTCGGAACTGCCCTAAGGACTCCATCGAACCATGAACCGCATATAATCATTGAATATTTATCTAAATCAGTATATGAAATTCCTAAACCTACGCTTGTGGATTTATCTGTCACAATCATGTCGTAAAACAACCTTATCGTTTCTATGCATCGGCTACTGTTGAGTAGCAACCGATTCCCCTTAGCGTCATAAATGTCTCCTCCAGCAGTATATATAAATCCCACTAGGGGATCCCAGAAATTGATGCTCCATGCCGCCTGCGGATATTGATAAAAGAGGTAAAGTCCTGCTCTAACAACATCGCCTGTTCCGGGGTCGCGTACAGTCAGCCTATTAGCCCATTCTCTTAGCTCAGCCCAAGTTTGTGGACCCGTATCTGCGTCTAGTCCGGCTTGCCTTGCTCTATCTTTATGATAAATAAGCATATAATGATTTGCTCCGGCTCCACCGGGGATCCCCCATATCTTGCCTTTATAACTGACAGCATCCACCATCCAATCAATCCAGTTACTTCGCACGTAATCTTGTATTTCTTGTGGAGGTTCTACGATGATGCCTCTATCAACAAGGTCCCTTAAGAGTACAGTATGCATCGATACAATGTCGGGTCCCTCATTAGAAAGTGCATAAGTTATCAACTCTGTTAACCCTGTCCCTGTGTAAAGCGCATGTCCTCCTTTGATATCTATGTAAGTTGAGTTTTGGACAGAGGCACTGTATTCCATGCAACTTTCGTTTAGACTTTTCCACCAATAACCGCCCCCTGAAGCTTCAGTTATATGTGTCCAGAGTGTTAAAATTGTTTGTTCTCGGCGCGGAGGTAGTGTATAATAGTAAACCACGGCTCCAGCTATTCCCGCAACGGCTATTACGACAATTAACGCTACTATTTGCATCTTAGTTATAGCCCTTGTTGATCGTGTGAATTTTTTCATATTACTTCCTCATTTTAAAGCATACAGCATAAAGACAATACAGTAAGTAGAATTTAAAATTTTCTATGAAAGGGCTTAAAACGTCTAAGAAGGTGGTGTAGACGCCACAGGAATGCGCCAGTCAAGGCGGGACTCGCCTAGTCTTCAACAAGCGAAGACGGCAGAAGAGGATACGTTAAGCTCCACGCTCCACGCATTATTTAACCTTGAAACCAGAACCATTGAGGCTTTTATAGACAAGTTGGAGAACATTGAATGCTTGGTGGCTGATCTAGGCTACCTATTCGCAGAAAACAGCCAACTCACCGCCGAAAAGAGAGGCATTTCATACATTAGACCCAAAAAGAACAGCCTGACGAAGGCCAAGGGCTGTTGGATATGGAAAAACATGGTAACATCTACAGCTACCTCAGCAAACGGAAAGCCTACCTACGCTCAATTTTACAGAGATTCTCATACAAAGCCCCAATTAAAACATCTTTCCTCCTTTTTCACGCATAAAACAAACCCTTCACTAAAAATAAACCTTATTATCATTTTGCGCCAAAAACTATGAAAAAGAGAAAATTTAAGCTTTCATACCTGTAACAGTGATTCCGTGAACTATCTGCCTCTGAGCAATGATAAATACCACCAGCACAGGGATGACTGAAATTACAAAGCCAGCCATCATTAAATTATAATCAGGCGGTGGGTATGCCGCCGCCGCTTCAAGTAACCTTAAACCTATAGGCAAAGTATATAATTCAGATGATTGAAGAACGAGAAACGGCCAGAGAAAGTTATCCCACCCAAAGAAGAAAGTTATGATGCCTATGGTCGCTAAAACAGGTTTACAAAGTGGTAATACAATTCTCCACCATATATGAAGTTCATTGCAACCATCCATTCTTGCGGCATCTAATAACTCTACAGGGATCCCCGCAACAAACTGCCTAAATAAAAAAGTATTAAAAGGCGAGGCTAAAGCGGGCACAATAATACCTATCCAAGTATTCAACCATCCGAAGTATTTAACAGTAATAAACTGTGGGATTATAAATAGGAAACTGGGAATCATCATAGTAGAAACTATAAGAACAAATATTTTGTCTCGTCCTGGAAAATTAAGCTTAGCTAAAGCATAACCTGCCAATGAACTTAAAATTAAATTACCGACAGTGATTATCGAAGTAACGATTAAAGAATTTCGCATATACAAAAGGAGAGGAACCAAGTTTAGGACATCAACAAAATTTCGCCACGACCACGTTTCAGGTATCCACGTCGGAGGAACACGTAAGATTTCTTCAGCAGACTTGAAAGCGCTTAGAAACATCCACAACAAGGGTGTAAATGAAACCACCATTCCGAATAGGAGAAACAAACTTAAAACCACATAATAGACCAAAGTCCTTTTTTTAATTTTTTTAATATTCATCGTTCTTCCACCTTAATTACACCTAATGTTCTGAATTGCACAATGGAAAAACCTATCATGATCAAGAATGTAATCCAACTCATGGCACACGCTCTTCCCATTCTTAAATAAGTCCATCCCGTATAGTATATGTAAAGTCCTAAGGTAAGGCTGCTGTATCCCGGACCCCCGCCAGTTGTTAAGAATACAGATTCAAATGATAGGAAAGATGAAATTGTACTTGTTATCATGATAAAGGTTAGGGCGCGCCTTATACCTGGAAAAGTTACTCCTCTGAACCGCCACCACCAATTTGCCCCATCAATCGTTGCCGCCTCATAGAGAGCCGCTGGTATATCTTGTAACGCCGCCAGTAATATAACCATGTTAAAGCCTACCCATTTCCAAACCACTATTGTTGCAACAGATAACAATGATTCATTATGGCTCATCAACCACATATGTGGTGGCAGACCAAACGTTTCTAAAATAGCATTAAGCAAACCAAAAGCTGGGTTATAGATCATATTTTTCCATACTAGTAATTCAACTATAGAAGACACAACTACTGGTATGAAAAATATGGTTCTAGAAACAGATTTAAGAACAGGAAATCTTACGGAATTCACTAATAACGCTAATATTAATGAAAATATGGCTAACGTAGCCACTATATAAAAAGCATAGACCAAAGTATTTATAATGGCGGTACGAAAAAGTGCGTCGTCGAACAAGATATAACGGTAATTCTCAACACCGATAAAATTCATATTCCAACCAAGCATATCCCATTGATAAAAACTTATGTATAGCGTAAAAGCCAAAGGAAAGATTAAGAAAACCACGAGAATACTAAACATTGGAAGAATAAATAAGTATCCAACTAAAGCTTCCTTAAACTTCCTGTTCATAGCCGAATATTTAGAATCAAACTCTTAAAAAGTTTCTGGTTAATAAGAGGTTATCAACTAATTCTGATTTAGGTGTTTTGGTTTTGAAGTTGGGTGGAGTTAGGCATAGGCGTAGGGATGGGTATTGGAGGACCCATCACGCCCACAACTGACAATAGGAAAACAGCCGATCTGAGAGAAAAGGTTCTGTAAAGGTTAAGGCAAAGGCTAAGGGCGCAAAGAAAATCCAGACAGAGTTGCTTACTTCGCGGGTTTTGTAATCGCTCCAAGACGCGTAAACTAGGAAGCTTCACAGTGGTGATCATTTGCATTTTGACACCGTTTAAATGAGGCTTATTTGGTTTAGGCTTTATTAGTTTTATCGCTCTGTTTAATATTGGAAAGGAAATGATTTTGTTGCAAGTGGTGGTTAGTGCGCATGAGGCGCTGACCATGGCGATTTTTCGCTGAACTCTAAGGGGGCTCCGGTGCTAGGCACGACCTGACTAATAAGCTTTGCATTTTAATATGAAGCAGCAACGTCGAGTAATACACAACAGGAAAACTACGCACTGGATAATGAGGCAACATCACATATAGTCACGTTAATGAAAAATAAAAAGACAACTGTTATAAAGTCGCTAACCAAACTCTCTATTGCAAGGAGGAATTTTATGGATATCGTGGAAAATGTCATTAGAGCGATCAAATTTGAAAGCCCAGAATATGTCCCCATGGAATATATGGCGTTCCATTTAAAAAACCCATATGAATTAAGTGATATTATCGAGTTGTCTTATGGTTCTTCAAAATTTTGGAAACCAAGCAGACCTGGCGAAACTGAATGGGGTTTTATCTTTGATACCGCGGGTGGAAGGGCTTGGGGGATGGGCCGTCCCTGCTCTCCTCCACTCACTTCATGGGATAAACTAGACGCGTTTTCGGTGCCGGATCCATATCAAAAAGAGCGTTTTGAAGCTCCCATATACTCTGCAGCGCTTGGCGCTACTTTGCCAAGTGCAAAAATGCAAATTGATTACTGGAAGAAAAAGAAGTATATCCTTGGAGGCCTTAGCTTAACGATGTTTAGTCTTATGCAATGTCTTAGAGGAGACACCATGATCTTGATAGACATGTATAAGAACAGGGATAAAGTGGAGAAACTCGGAGACATGCTCCTACAACATCATATAGGGTTGATTGAAATGTGGTCCTCTTACGAAGCAGACGGCGTTATAGCATATGATGATTGGGGAACCCAGCGCGGACTTTTTGCTCATCCGAAATTATTCAGAGAGATTTTTATACCTCGTTATAAAAAAATGGTTCAAACAGCTCATGAGCATGATATGCATTTCTTCCTCCACTGTTGTGGATACATCTATGACGCCATAGAGGATATAATCAACGCTGGGATAGATGTACTACAGCTGGATCAACCTGAACTTGCGGGAGGCGGCGGCATTTCAGGAATAGATAGGCTTGCCAAGACTTTCGGAGGGAGAATCTGTTTTATGGCTGGAGTTGATATACAAGCGACGTTAGTTAAAGGTAAGCTGGTCGATATTGAAAATGAAGCAAAATACTTAATAGAAGCTTTTGGAAGCTTCGACGGTGGATTTATTGCGCGACCATACATCGGTCCTCAAGCTATTGGCTTAGCCTCCGACTCTCCTCAATACCAAATTATGTATAAAACATTTAGAACATGGGGAAGATACCCTAAAAAATTAGGCTAAAGCGGACAAAACCTAATTGCGAACATCATCCTTTTTATTAGAACAAAACTCGCAGAAAATGTTTTTAAGAATAAAATATTTTTAATGATGAAGCCGCATTAGCTTTGGCAGAGCGTAAATTAACAGTGATCAAATATGGATATTGCGACAGTTTCGTTCGAGCCTGATGGAAGAACTGTTAGGGCGCTTGTTGGAATTGCTATTTTGGAGGTCGCTAAAACTGCAGGCATCGGTATTAGATCTGAATGTTTTGGAAAAGGTTTATGTGGGAAGTGCAAAGTGATTGTGAAAAATCGCAATGCATTAAGTGAGTTAACCCAAAATGAAATAGAGCGCTTATCTATGTCGGAAATACGTTCAGGTTATAGGCTAGCCTGTCAAGCTAAGGTATTGAAAGATACTGTGATAACTATTCCTGCAGAGACTAGATTGTCCTCACGCAAAATTGAAATTAGTGGCTCAGAGAAGCTGGTGAAAGTAGATCCTCTTGTAACAAAAGTTCATGTCACGTTACCGGTGCCTACATTATCAGATGCTAGAGCTGATTACGAGCGTTTTCTAGGCGCATTATCAAAGCTGATTGACGTAAATGAAGTAGAAGTAGACCATCTGCTTCTTAAACAGTTACCTGATGTTATTCGCCATTCAAATTTCGATGTCTCGGTGACCATATGGGGAAATCAAAAAGTTATATCCATTGAACTTGCGGACAGTTTAAACGAAATATTTGGCTTTGCAATTGACATCGGTACATCAAAAATAGTTGGTTATTTAGTTGATTTGGTAAATGGTAACATTCTGGATATTGCATCCATAGAAAACCCCCAGATCATTTACGGCGAGGACATAATGACTAGAATAACGTTTGGGATGGCTAAACCCAAAAATCTGAAGATGCTTCACAAACTTCTTGTAAATGCAGTAAACAAAATTATTTATGAAACTTGCTTAAGAGCAAACATTAAGCCAAATAGAATATATGAAATCGTAGCTGTCGGTAATACAGCAATGCATCATTTTTTTCTAGGACTTCAGCCAATGTATACTGCACTATCACCTTACACGCCAGTGATAAAAAGGCAAGTAAATATTAGAGCTAGAGAACTGAATATAAACATTAATCCCTCGGGCATTATCACTGTTTTGCCGATTATCGCAGGATTTGTAGGGGCTGACGCTGTTGCTGACGTTTTGGCTACAGGAATGTATGATTCAACTGAATTATCTCTCTTAGTAGATGTGGGTACGAACACTGAGATTTTTGTTGGAAATTCCAGGGATTTACTCTCATGTTCCTGCGCCTCAGGACCAGCATTTGAAGGAATGCATATAAAATGTGGAATGAAGGCAGTTACAGGAGCCATCGAAAAAGTCAACATACACTCAGATTTCACGGTTGAATATGAAACTATAGGAGACGAGAAACCCGTAGGGTTATGTGGATCAGCAGTGATCGACATTATAGCGGAAATGTTTAAGCAAGGCATAATAGACTATACTGGAAAATTTAATCGTAACATAAAGACTTCGAGATTAAGACGCTCTAACGGCGAAACTGAGTTTGTTATAGCCTGGAAGCACGAAACTGCAACCGGAAACGCAATTACAGTAACTCAAAAAGATATTCATGAGGTACAGTTAGCAAAGGCAGCCATATATGCGGGATGCTCAATTTTATTTAAAAAGAAAGGCATTAACGAGAAGCAATTGGACAAAATCTTAGTGGCGGGTTCCTTTGGAAACTATATTAATCCAGAAAATGCTGTAAACATTGGTTTACTGCCGGATGTGCCTAAAGATAAGATAATTTTTGTTGGCAACACGGCTATAATGGGTGCAAAAATGGCCTTGCTTTCAAAAGAAATTAGAAAGAAGGCTGATGAAATTTCAAGAAAAGTCCGGTATTTAGAACTAGCCACGGACCCGAATTTTAAAGAGGAATTTTTAGCGGCCACCTTTATTCCACATGAAGATTTAAATAGATTTCCTTCAATTAAAAGCTTCTGTATCCGGAGGGATTCCTAAAATGTTTCAGTTTGGGAAGGAACAAAAAATTTTTGACATCGCTAGTGTGAAAGTAGGGGGACAACCAGGTCAACTTCCCACAGTTATGATGGGGAGCATATTCTATTATAAGCACAATATTGTGACTAACGAAAAGACAGGTGAGTTTGACAGAAAAAAGGCTGAAGAACTGCTCCAAAAAGAGGGAGAAATTTCGAATTACACAGGGAAGCCAAGAATAGTTGACGTTTGTTGTTCATGGCCTGCTGCTTTCGAGAAGTTTATTGAGTTTGTAGCCAATAAGACTAATTGCCCCATTTCAATTGATGGAACAACAGCAGAGGTAAGAATCGCTGGCGCTAAATATGTTGGAGAAGTCGGCTTGTCTGACAGGGTAATATACAATTCAATCACACCGCACACAAAGGAGGAAGAACTATCAGCAATTAAAGAAGCAAAAATAAAATCAGCAATATTGCTGACTCTTAATACTAAAAATCCTACAATAAATGGAAGACTGGAGGTGATTGACGATCTTTTGAATATTGCCCAAAAGGCCGGTATCGAAAAATTTCTGATCGATGCTACAGTTATGGACATACCTGATCCAGGTCTCGTTAGTAAAGTAATTTATTTTATAAAGGAAAAATATGGACTACCCGCAGGAGCGGGGGCACATAACGCAGTTGACAGATTGAGAGGGAGACGAAAACTTAATTATATAGAGCAGCTAATTGCAAGCAACACAGCTAATATACTACCTATCGTTATGGGGGCAAATTTTGTGTTATACGGACCCATCGAAAATCACGAATGGGTATATTTTGGCTGTGCATTAGCTGACGCTTGGGTAAGTTATTCAATAATGCAAGAATACAAAATGAGACCATCAACAAAAGATCACCCGTTGTTTAAGATATTCAGATAATTATAAAAAAGATTTTCAAACTTTGATAAAGAGGAAAGGGATAAGAATGCGCTCAGAACATAAAGATGACGAAAAAATCCTGTCCACTCCATTGTTTAACGCCAAAGTTGAAAATTTGTTGGAGAAAATGTCATTAAGAGAAAAAGTCGGCCAAATGATTGGGATAAGATTCACGAATATTGAAGAAGCCAAAGAGGCTATTGTAAAATATTGCATAGGTTCAGTCGGCATACCCGTATCCTTCAATGCACACACACGAACTACTTTAGCAGATATCACCAACAATATTCAAAAATTTACATTAAAGAAAACTCGCCTTGGAATACCTATACTTTTTGCATGCGATGCCGTTCATGGGCACGCGCTCGTCAAGGGATCTACGGTTTTCCCTCATAATTTGGCTCTGGCTGCTACATGGAATTTAGAACTCGTGGAAAAAGTTTCGACTATAACCGCAAGAGAAGTTAGAGCAACAGGTATACATCTAAACTATGATCCAATATGTGATATCGCACGAGACATACGATGGGGAAGAACATACGAAACATTCGGTGAGAGCCCATACCTGTGTACAGTTATGGCAGTAGCAAAGGTCAAAGGCTATCAAGGGGAAGAACCAGCTAAAATTGATAAGGAACACGTAGTAGCCACTGCGAAGCACTTTCCAGCCTATAGTTCCCCTGAGAGAGGTCAAGACGCCTCACCTGTAGACATTTCCGAGTACACATTGCGAACAGTTCATCTCTTGCCATTCCAAGCCGTCATAAAAAATGGCGTAGGAGCCGTCATGCCATGTTATAATGAGATAAATGGAACACCTGTTCACGGTTCACGGAAGATGCTTACCGAACTACTTCGACGAGAATTGGGATTTCGAGGCATAGTAGTTTCAGATTGGAGTGGCGTGGAGATGTTGCATAAATATCATCGTACTGCAGAAACCCTTAAAGAGGCGGTTAGGCTCGCTGTTGAGGCAGGAATCGACATCTTCTCAGTAGGCGGGGAAGTTTTCGCGCGGTTACTAACGGAGTTGGTTGAAGAAGGCGAAGTGTCAGAAAGTAGAATCGATGAGTCAGTTTATAGAATACTTGAAGTGAAGTTTAAACTAGGCCTCTTTGATGACCCATACGTTGATCCAGAATATGCCTCTAAAGTTCTTGGCTGTAAGAGACATAGGAGGATAGCCCTCGAAGCAGCACGTGAATCAATAACTCTGCTTAAGAATGAAGGAAATATTCTACCCCTATCGAAGAACATAGAGGCTATTTTGGTGACGGGCCCAAATGCTGACAACGTCAAAAATCAGCTCGGTGGATGGAGCAATGTTATGCCACCATTACCTCCAGCAGTAACAATTCTCGAAGGAATAAAAAAGAAAGTTTCTTCGAAAACTAAAGTTTATTACGCCAAGGGATCCAGTATTAGGAAACCAGAGAAAATAAATGAAGCTAAGGAGTTAGCCAAAAAATCTAATGTAGCGATAGTTGTCGTTGGAGAGCCTGCGTATGTTCATGAATTTTGGACTCAAGAAGACATTGCAATGTTAACAGAATTAAGAGAAAAAAGAGAGATAACATCTCTAGGACTGGAAGAACTCCTGCAAAAACGGCTTCAAAATAAACTTTATCAATTTCCCTCTCGAGCCTTGCTTGATTTACCGGAAGGTCAATTGGCTTTATTAGAGGCAATATGTGAAACTGGAACCCCAACAGTAACGATTCTAATTTCCGGTCGACCACTAACAATAAAATGGGCCGCCGAAAATATTCCGGCAATTTTAATGGCTTATCTTCCAGGAATAGAAGGCGGACATGCCGTGGCCGATGTACTTTTTGGCGATTATAATCCTTCTGGGAAATTACCGGTTTCAATACCATACACCGTTGGTCAATTGCCTATTCGACATAACTACAAGCACCATCCATTCCGTGAATTTCAACCTATGGCTTACAATCCATTGTTTGAATTTGGGTTTGGCCTTAGCTACACTAAGTTCGAATATTATAACCTCATAATTTTTCCACGTACCATAAGAAAATCCGATTTTTCCAAAAAAGTTGAGGTACATGTAACTATTAAAAATGTCGGTGACAAAAAAGGCACCGACGTAGTCCAACTATATATCAGTGACCTCTATAGTTCGAAGGTTGTTCCAACTATGGAATTGAAAGGATTTAAAAGGATAACTCTGAAACCTAACGAAAGCAAAAAAGTTGAATTTACAATGGAGGCACGTGATTTAGCTGTTCTTCAAGATAACGGAGAATGGATCCTAGAACCGGGAGCTTTTGAGGTCATGATTGGAGGGTCATCCAAAGATATAAAGCTTAAGGAAACCTTTGAAATAACTAATTGAAATGCACGCATAAGTGTTCATAAAATGGTTAAAAATGGTTTTAAGTCTGTTTTTGCTTATTTAGGTTTGTTATGGACCCCTTTGATGAGCGTATCCTTAAAGTTCTTGGCGATGGCGGAAAGAGGAGCTTTCAGACTGGACTGGGTAAAGCTTAAATAGAAGACTGCTGTACGCAGTAAGTCATTAAATATTGGTGTGGAGGGAAGAGCTTGCGCGCGCGGGGCTGTTAAATAATTCTGAATGTTTATTTTGGAGAGTCAGCCTTCTCCGTTTTTGATGTTTCATACGTCCTAACAGTTAAGGACAAGATCACGCGCGCGCGAGAGCTGCAATATTTTTACATATCGTGTTCTGTTAGTCGCTGTTAACCGAATAAATGTTCTTTTTTATACTAGTGTGGTGTTAACCATGGTTCTGCTTGTTCACGATATGTCTGTCTCCAGCCCTCTCTGCTTTTGCTAATGTAGACACG